>NZ_JBFRTR010000161.1:0-8018 GCF_041474215.1 Vibrio sp. 10N.222.52.C12 | reverse complement strand
TAAATTGTTAAAGAGCTTTACTTGTTGAGCCTTCCTTTTAGTAAGGAGCCTCTCGAAGTGGACGGCCATTCTAGCGGATTAGATTCCAGTGTCAAACACTTTTTCCAGCTAATTTTTCAAAGCATCTTAAATGCTTATCACCGTCTTGTTACTCAGTTCAAACCGCTTGGTTATCCTTGGCAACGGAGGCGCATTATAGAGAGAATAATCCTTTGTACAAGGCTAAAAACGAAAAAAAGCCGCCACCGGCGACCGTTCGAACACTATTCACACAAAGCGTTTAAAATAGGTACGATTAAGCCTTAATTTCGGCCAATCGTACCTACCGTTCTTACTTCAACTATTGGTGAGCAATAATGCGGTCGTTGTTTACTAATAGCTGCACTTTCTTATCTGGATTAATTTTTCCTGCCAGTATCGCTTTCGCTAACGGGTTCTCGACACTTTGTTGAATCGCTCTTTTCAAAGGTCGTGCACCATATACTGGATCAAAACCAACTTGAGAAATTAACTTGAGTGCTTTATCCGAAACTTCAAGCTCATAACCATTGTCTTCCATTCTCTTCTTAAGGTGCTCAAGCTGAATAGCGGCTATCGACTGAATGTGCTCTTGACCCAATGGATGGAACACCACGCTTTCATCAACTCGGTTCAAAAACTCAGGACGGAAATGTTTACCTACCACTTCCATCACTTCATTCTTTATTCCTTGGTAGTCGAGCGTATTGAAGTTCTCTTGAATTCTCGAAGAGCCAAGGTTGGATGTCATGATCACTACCGTGTTTCTAAAATCGACTGTACGACCTTGTCCATCAGTTAAGCGTCCATCATCAAGCACCTGCAATAAGATATTGAAAACATCAGGATGCGCTTTCTCTACTTCATCTAGCAAAATCACTGAATAAGGCTTGCGACGCACTGCTTCTGTTAAGTAACCACCTTCTTCATATCCAACGTAACCCGGAGGAGCACCAACCAAACGAGCAACAGAGTGTTTCTCCATAAACTCAGACATGTCGATACGCACCATTGCATCGTCACTATCAAACATGAAGTTCGCGAGTGTTTTACACAACTCCGTTTTACCAACGCCAGTTGGACCAAGGAATAAGAAAGATCCAATCGGCTTGTTTGGATCAGATAAACCTGCACGGCTACGACGAATCGCATTCGATACCACTTCGACTGCTTCCGCTTGGCCAATAACTCGCTTATGTAGAACACCTTCCATGTTAAGAAGCTTCTCTTTCTCGGCTTCTAGCATTTTAGAAACAGGTATGCCTGTTTGCTTCGATAGCACGTCTGCAATTTCTGCATCAGTGACCTTATTACGCAGCAGCGTCATTTCTTGCATTTCAGCTTGAGTCGCAAGATCTAACTGCTTCTCTAATTCTGGGATTCGACCGTATTGCAATTCAGACATTCGGTTAAGATCACCAGCACGTCTCGCAAAATCCATATCCATACGAGCTTGTTCTAGCTCTGACTTGATGTGTTGCGTGCCAGAAAGCGCGGCTTTCTCTGCATTCCACACTTCTTCAAGCTCTGCGAAATCTCGTTCTTTGTCAGAAAGCTCTTCTTGTAATGTTCGAAGGCGTTTTTCACTGGCTTCATCATTTTCATTGGTAAGAGCTTGCTGCTCGATCTTCAATTGAATGATTTTACGCTCGAGCTTATCTAGCGACTCAGGTTTTGAGTCGATCTGCATACGGATACTCGAAGCCGCTTCATCAATCAGATCAATCGCTTTATCCGGCAGTTGACGATCAGAAACGTATCGATGAGATAGTGTTGCTGCAGCCACGATTGCTGGGTCGGTAATTTCTACATGATGATGAAGTTCATAGCGCTCTTTCAAACCACGAAGAATCGCCACCGTGTCTTCAACCGTTGGTTCATCGACAAGCACTTTTTGGAAGCGGCGCTCTAACGCTGGATCTTTCTCTATGTATTGACGGTATTCATCAAGAGTCGTTGCGCCAACACAGTGGAGTTCACCACGAGCCAACGCTGGTTTTAGCATGTTACCGGCATCCATAGAGCCTTCACCTTTACCAGCGCCGACCATAGTATGAATTTCATCGATGAAGAGAATGATATTGCCCTCTTCTTTAGACAATTCATTGAGGACTGACTTCAAACGCTCTTCAAACTCACCACGATATTTAGCGCCAGCTACCAAAGCACCCATGTCTAATGAAAGTACGCGTCGGCCTCTTAAACCTTCTGGCACTTCATTGTTAATAATGCGCTGAGCCAAACCTTCAACGATAGCTGTCTTACCAACACCAGGTTCACCGATAATGACTGGGTTGTTCTTAGTACGACGCTGAAGTACTTGGATAGTACGGCGGATTTCGTCATCTCGGCCAATTACCGGATCCAGCTTGCCTTGCTCCGCTCTTTCAGTCAGATCGATGGTGAACTTCTCTAACGCTTGGCGTCGGTCTTCGGCATTTGGGTCATCAACTTTTTGACCGCCACGAACCTGCTCGATAGCTTGAGATAATTTTTGCTCAGTAAGACCTAGCTCTTTAAGCAGGTTACCTAAAGGGCCTTTATCTTCAATTGCGGCAAGTAGGAAGACTTCCGAAGAAATGTATGTGTCTTGACGCTTTTGTGCGACCTTGTCACATAGGTTGAACAAAGTACCCATTGCATTCGACAGTTGAACATCACCACCGATACCACTTACTTTCGGTACACGGTCTAATATTTCGCTTAGCTTTGAACGCAATTGAACCACATCAATATTCAGCATGGTGAGCAATGGACGAATTGCACTACCATCTTGATTAAGCAAAGACACCATTAGGTGCACAGGCTCTATATATTGGTGATCACGACCTAATGCGAGCGACTGAGCATCAGATATCGCAATTTGGAATTTACTAGTGAATCGATCGAGACGCATGCCAACCTTCCTACTCTTAGATATGTTTATCTTATGGTTAGAAGATGGATACGGTAACGCGGATTTTCAAGGGATAAGAATGAAGAATAGAGCTGTTATAAAAATATAAATGAGCTGGATGACTGGTTGCACTAGTTAAAGGTTACTCTAACCAAATAAAAGTAGCTTGGCGTCCAGTAATACCATCACGACGATAAGAATAGAACGCATCGGCATCAGCGAAGGTACATAGATTAGAGTCTGTCACAGAAGTTACACCAACTTTGTTCAGTCGTTGCGTTGCAAGCTGAGACATATTCGCTAGCCATTTGCCTGGTTCAGCTTTGGCTTCAAATGCGAGCTTAGCTTGAGAGTCAAAACTAACGAAAGCTTCCAACACATCATCGCCTACTTCAAAAGCTTGTTTGCCTATTGCAGGACCAAGCCAAGCAATGATCTTATTCTCTGAACCTAAGTTTGAAAACTTTGCGACGGCATTTTCAAGAATGCCACCAGCAAGACCACGCCAACCAGCATGAACTGCAGCAACTTGAGTGCCTTTGGTATCAGTAAGGATTACAGGTAAGCAATCGGCTGTCATCGCAGAACAAACAACATCTTTAGCTGTGGTAAATGCACCGTCAGCATCAAGAATATCTGCCGTAGGGTGTAAAACCGTAACGACATCTGTTGAGTGAGTTTGATGTAGCCATACCGGAGCGGCAGGCATATTAGCGTGTTGCTTGAGCCAGGCTCTGTTGTTTTCAACAAGCGAAGCATCATCCCCAACATGCGTACCTAGGTTTAATCCTTGATACGCACCAGTAGAAAAACCATCAAAACGTGTCGAAGCAAATGCTTTCACGTTTTTTGGTGCATTCCAGTTAGGGATGATCATCGACATGATTAAATGTCGTCTTCCAAGTTTTCGCGCGCATCAACACGTAACGCTTCAGCCATCACGACCATGTCATTTGGCACAGGAGCGTGGAACTCAACTTCTTCACCTGTAATTGGGTGAACAAATTTAAGCATAACGGCGTGCAGTGCTTGGCGATCAAAAGAACGAATCATTGTTGTTAGTTCTTCAGATGCACCTTTTGGAATACGAGCACGACCACCGTATGCAACGTCACCTAGCAGCGGATGCTGAAGGTATGACATGTGAACACGAATTTGGTGAGTACGACCCGTTTCTAGGCGTAGACGAATACGAGTATGCTCGCGGAAGTGCTCAGCAACACGGTAGTGAGTTACCGCTGGCTTTCCTAATTCATTTACATCCATCAAGGTACGCTTAGTTGCATGACGGCTAATGCCTTTCTCTACCACACCACCAGCGGTCATTTTGCCAATTGCAATTGCTTCATATTCACGAGTAATACGACGCTTAGCAAGAGCACGCACAAGACGAGTTTGAGCTGGAACCGTTTTAGCCACAACCATAAGACCTGTTGTGTCTTTATCAAGACGGTGCACAATACCTGCACGAGGCACTTCTGCAATCTGTGGGTAATGGAAAAGCAATGCGTTTAGTATGGTTCCATCCGGTGTGCCTGCGCCTGGGTGTACAACCAGATCGCGAGGCTTATTGATAACCAATAAGTCATCATCTTCGTAGACAATGTTTAGAGGAATATCTTGTGCTTCCCAGCGCTCTTCATCTGCAAGTTCAGCTTGCAAGATGATCTCTTCACCGCCCAAAACCTTAACACGCGGCTTTGTAATAACTTCGCCATCCACTTGGATTTTGCCGTCAAGAAGCCACTCTTTAATGCGAGAGCGAGAAAAATCGGTAAATAGTTCAGCGACAGCTTGGTCTAAACGTTGACCTAACTGGCTGCTTTTTACTGTGTCTGTTAATGTGATCTGCTGAGCCATATCGAACTTTTTTAAAAACCGTGAGACTAATACCCATTAGTATGGATAAAATAGAATAATTGCATCATTGTATCTGTTACTGGTTAGAAAGTAACGGAAGCTTACGAAATATTTAATTCAAGGAATCGACGCCTGACATGAAACACCTTACTTTATCGGGTCTATTAGCCGTATCACTCTTGGTTGGTTGTTCAAGTAGTGAAGAGATAGTGCCAGATGTACCACCATCGGTTCTCTACTCTGACGCTCAAGAATCACTGCAGAGCGGTAGCTGGCTTTCAGCAATAGAAAAGCTAGAAGCCCTAGACTCACGTTACCCATTCGGCGCCTATTCTGAGCAAGTACAGCTCGATCTGATTTACGCTTACTACAAAAATGATGACTTGGCACTTGGCCTCGCTACCATTTCACGTTTCCTACGTTTGAACCCAACGCATGAGAAACAAGACTGGGTTCTTTACATGCGCGGCTTAACGCACATGGCGCAAGACCGAAACTTCATGCACGATATTTTTAATATCGACCGTAGTGACCGAGATCCTGAACCAGTGAAACTTGCGTTTGCTGACTTCAAGCGACTACTCGAACGTTTCCCTAGTAGCCCTTATGCTGAAGATGCACAAAAACGCATGTTCGCACTTAAGAACCGCCTAGCAGAGTATGACTTAGCAACCGCTGATTTCTACCTACGCCGCGAAGCTTGGATTGCTGCGATCAACAGAACGCAAGAGCTGCAAAAAACTTACCCAGACACCATTGCTGCGCGTAAGTCTTTAGATATCCAGCTAAAAGCTTATCAACAACTCGGCCTAGATGACGCTGTGTTAAGAACAGAAAAGTTGATTGAGTTAAACCCACTACCTTAATCAAACCTCTTACATCTCAATCCTAAAAGCGCGCTAATTTACTAGCGCGCTTTTTTTCATCTACATATCGCAAACTTGATGGATCGCATAATACACGGTATCTTCAAAAGATAACTTTTAACAAAACATCAACATGGAGTGTGGATGTGAGTAGGTTGTTATTATTTATCTGGATATCGCTATTTAGCCACTTATCCTACGCATTAGAACTGTCTCCATTAAGCAATAAGCCTTACATGGGTGACTTGGATGTGCTCAAAACCAAAGGAACGGTTAGAGTGCTAGTGTCTGCCGATCTTGGTTTCTATTACATCGAGGATGGCAAGCCAAAAGGCATCGTGGCAGAAATGCTCTACCACTTTGAGAAAAGCCTTCGTAAGAAACATCCCTATCTCAATGTTCAAATCATCCCCGTGCAACGAGATGATCTACTTCCCTCTTTAGAGTCTGGCTATGGTGATGTCGCTGTCGCTAACCTAACGATCACCGATAAACGATTACGAACCATCGATTTTTCGGATCCGATGATTAAAGATGGTAAAGAACTCATTATCACAGGGAAAAAGGCCGAACCTATCACCGAAATCAAGCAATTGAGTGGCAAAGAGGTGTGGATACGAGCAAGCTCGAGTTACTTCGAGAGTGTACAAAGAGTTAATAAGGAGCTTAACGAGCTAGGTTTACCACCACTGCATGTCCACTTTATCGAGGAGTCATTACAAGACTACGAGCTGATAGAACTGGTTAACCAAGGTTATATACAAGGCACAATTCTGGATAACCATAAAGCCAAGCTCTGGATCGATGTAATGGAAAACATTCAAGTCCATAACGACTTACCTTTACGAGAAAATGGTCGTATTGCTTGGGCTTTAAGAAAAGACAGCCCTCAACTGAAGAAAGAGATAAACAAATACGTCAAGACCGCACGAACAGGCACCCTGCTTGGGAATGTCATCTACCAGAAATACATCGACAATACTCGCTGGTTAGGCCGAGCACTCAACCCCAATAAAGTAGACCGAGTAGCTAAACTCTCAGATGTCTTTGAAAAGTATTCGAGCAAGTATGAATTTGATCCTTTGATGATGTCAGCTCAAGGTTTCCAAGAATCAGGACTGGATCAGAGCCGGATTTCTCATCGCGGGGCTATTGGTGTGATGCAGGTATTACCGAGTACCGCCAAAGATAAAAACGTCAACATCAAGAACATCCATAAGGTGGATAACAACATCCATGCGGGTGTGAAGTATATGCGCTTTATCAAAGACCGATATTTTGACGACCCGGCAATATCACCCGACAATCAAATCTACTTTACCTTGGCTTCTTACAACGCTGGTCCTGCTAAGATCAGAAAGATGAGGAGCATTGCCAAGCAGAAAGGTTACAACCCAAACATCTGGTTTAAAAACGTAGAAATCATCACTCGCAAATACGTGAGTAAAGAACCCGTAACCTATGTTGCCAACATCAATCGTTACTTCGTAATCTATAAACAATTACAAGCTATCAATGCTATCCGAGAGGACGGCACAGCGAGATTACTGAACACTAACGACTAGGATCGCCTCCATCCCAGAGCTGGGGAGCCAAAGGTATTAGGTAAAGCTAAAAAACACAAAAGCCGCATAAGAATACTTATGCGGCTTTTGTTTATCTAATTCTGAAGAAGCTTATGTAGCGACCTATATTACAAGACCTATATCACAAAACACTATTGAGTAAATTTCAATCAAGCACTTTCCATAGGCTGTAGGACGCCCCTAAAAACTGATTTAATTTTTAGCGAAGCCTTGCCTCCAAGTTATCGTTTTTCATAAGGATAACAAGCATTTTTCGCCAAAAAGATACTAAGACTTGCGTAAGATCACATTTGATTTTAATGCTTATCCCACCCAACCAAAACAAGATCTAGATCACATTCTTTATTCCTAAAAGTCGTAATCTGAAGTTAACCCATGAGGGATACAACAGAGGAAAACTTCTATGAAAATGAACATCACTGGTAAAAACATCGACATTACCTCTGCAATCCGTGATCACATAGAAAGCAAATTTAAAAAGCTAGATAAATGGCAAGTAGACATCATTGGCTGCCAAGCGAGCTTTAGCGAAGAACCAAACAAGAAGAAGAAATTTGAAGCGGTACTAACCGTACCAAAAGGCCAACTTGTTGCTTCATCAATCCATGACGACCTCTACGTAGCGATCAACGAAGTAGAACAAAAACTAGAGCGTCAACTCAACAAGCTACGCCATAAACCAGAAGCGCGCCGCGCTGAAAAGCCTGAAATCGAAGAGCTAGAAGCTGAAGTAGAATAAGGAAAGAGAACAGATTAAAAAATAGCGCCTCAGGGCTAATGCCGTTCACTTAA
>NZ_JBFRTR010000160.1:0-14649 GCF_041474215.1 Vibrio sp. 10N.222.52.C12 | reverse complement strand
AAGCTTCAAGCTCGATTCTTGCTCAAGCGAAGCAAGCACCGAACTCGGCACTTAGCCTACTAGGTTAATCGATTAAAAAGCCACGTTGACTATAAGCGTCAACGTTAGGCTTCCACAAATTAGCTCGTGGTGAGAGATGAGCGCTAAACAGACCCAGCTTCGGCTGGGTTTTTTATTGCCTGCAATTTGGAGAAGGGGGGAGTTTTGGTGTTGGTCGTTGATTGGAAAGCGAGATTCCCTATCACGCTCGCTCCTCACTGTAGGGAGTGACGGGAATTGGGAAATGATGGTTTCCTCGCTTACTACATCGAAGCAGTCTTTCGTCACCCCAGAATCGAGTAGAACGAGATATCAGGGATCTCTTCTGACTTTATATTCAACACTACGCTCATTAACTTAAATAATGGGGCAACTTTAGCGAATGTCGCCCTATTAATTGAAGCCCGATCACACTTTCCTTTGTTGTTGAAAAGAATATGAAAAAAAGCGCATTTTTTATTAAAGCTTCTAATTAAGGCGCCGTTAAAGGGATTGAGAGAAATGATATGTACCAATGTAAGGTGAGAGAGACACTGGTGCATAAACAAAATTGACATGTATTAGTGTGAGGTGAGAGTCACATAAGTACATTAAAAAATGCCTAAAGGAGATCAACTATGGCGATTAATGTAAGCACAAATGTGTCTGCAATGACGGCTCAGCGCTACCTAAATAGCGCGGCTGAAGGTACTCAAAAATCAATGGAGCGTTTGTCTTCTGGCTATAAAATCAATAGCGCAAAAGATGATGCTGCAGGCCTACAAATCTCTAACCGCTTAACGTCGCAAAGTCGTGGCCTAGATATGGCTGTGAAAAACGCGAATGACGGTATCTCTATTGCACAGACAGCTGAAGGTGCAATGAATGAGTCAACCAACATTCTGCAACGTATGCGTGACCTTTCTCTTCAATCTTCAAACGGTTCGAACAGCAAATCTGAACGTGTTGCGATCCAAGAAGAAGTCTCTGCTCTAAACACAGAACTTAACCGTATCGCTGAAACGACCTCTTTTGGTGGTAACAAGCTTCTGAACGGTACTTACGGCAGCCAATCTTTCCAAATCGGTGCTGACTCAGGTGAAGCAGTAATGCTATCTATGAGCAACATGCGTACAGACACTCAAGACATGGGTGGTAAGAGCTACGGCGTTACAGAAGGCAAAGATGCTTCTTGGCGTGTAGGTGCGGGTGCTGATTTAACAATCAAATACAACGATAAGTTTGGTGAAGCGCAAGAGCTATCTATCTCTGCTAAAGAAGGCAACGATATCGAAGAGCTAGCAACTTACATCAATGGTCAAAGCCAAGACGTTAAAGCGTCTGTGGGTGAAGGCGGTAAACTGCAACTTTTCGCTTCAAGCCAAAAAGTTGAAGGTGATGTTGAGTTTGGCGGCAGCCTTGCGGGCGAACTAGGTATCGGTGCTGGTAAAGACGTTACCGTTAACGATATCGACGTAACTTCTGTTGCAGGTGCAAACGAAGCAGTATCTATCATTGATGGTGCTCTAAAATCTGTTGATAGCCAACGTGCTTCTCTAGGTGCTTTCCAAAACCGTTTTGACCATGCAATCAGCAACTTAGACAACATCAACGAAAACGTTAATGCGTCTAAGAGCCGTATCAAAGATACCGATTACGCGAAAGAAACAACAGCTATGACGAAGTCTCAAATCCTACAACAGGCGAGTACTTCTATCCTAGCTCAAGCAAAACAGTCACCATCAGCAGCTCTAAGCTTATTGGGCTAAACTTACCTCGGTAAGTAGCGGTAAACTCTACTCTGGGTAGAGTTTTACTGTTTGGCTCATAAAGGAGGGAGGGAGAGTGTTATGGAAATATCATCCAACGCATCGAACATCCAGCCTTATGGCTCACCTAATGGCATTAAAATTGCAAGCGATGAAGGTAGTAGTGCGTCGAGTCTTTCGCGACTAAAAGAAGCAACATCTTATGACAAGGTAGAGAAATCGAAAGAGGAAGCTACCGAAGCGGCGATTCAATTAGCTCAACATAGACAAGAGTTAAATGATGAAGAGCGAGTCAAAATGGTGGAGAAGGTAAACGAGTTTATCTCCTCTCTCAATAAAGGTGTGGCTTTTAAGGTCGATGAAGAATCTGGGAGAGATGTGGTGACCATTTATGAGACCACAACCGGTGATATTATTCGCCAGATCCCTGATGAAGAAATGCTTGAAATTCTAAGACGCCTAGCAGCCCAAAACTCGAATAGTCGAATATTTGAGGTGAAGGTTTAAGTCGTATTATTGAGGTGATTTAATGAGTTTTGGCCCAATGGGGATTTCGTCTGGCATGGATATCAATTCCATGGTCAGCAAAATTGTTGATTCGGAGCGTGTACCTAAACAGCAACGAATCGACAATGAACGAACGCGAATCGATACCAGCATTAGTGCCTATGGAAGACTCAGAGAATCCCTTGATTCGATGAAAAACCTGATGACAAACTTTCGTCAGGAAAAAGCTTTTGCTGTGCGAACAGTGGAAAGTACCGATGAAGCGCTTGTCTCTGCAACCGCGACTACCGAAGCGATCGCTGGCAAATATGCCATCGATGTGTTGCAGCTTGCCCAAAGCCATAAAGTGGCTTCTGATGTACTGTCAGAGGACATGAAATTTGGCCCAGGTAAGCTGCAGGTTTCGCTTGGTGATGACAGCTTTGACGTGCAAGTTGGCGACAGATCGAGACTTATCGAAGTTGTTCGTGGTATCAACGGTGCAGATAGCAACCCAGGCGTTCGTGCATCTATTATCAACGATGTCGAAGGTCCAAGACTTATTATTGCCTCGAACCAGTCTGGTTCAGATCAGCAGATCAGCATTAATGTTGAGTCAGATGCTGCCAATCCCTTAAAAAAACTCGAATACAAAACGCTTGAAGAACGTGTTAAAGCGCTAGAGAAAGCGCGCGTTGCTGCTCAAGATATTCTAGCTCTAACCCCTGCAGGAAAAGCCGTTGAACTCATCGATGAAGTGATCGCTAGCGATGACCCAAATGCGAATGAAACACTCGATAAAGATGGCAATATCATCCCAGCAGCCCAAACCGATTCTACTTCAGATGTTGACGGAGACTCTAAAAGTCTCAGCTACGGTGAGCAAGCAGCCGCCGACGGCCAAGCCGCCCTAGACGCAGCTCAAGCGGCAAAGTCTGTGATGCCTGAAGATAATATCCCTGGCTGGACTGAAACCGCGTCAGGTACGCTTTTAGATTCTTACTACACACCAGAACTTGAGCTTGATGAAAAAGCGATAGAGAAGGCACCCGATGTGCCGGGGTGGTCAAATGCTGCCTCAGGTACTCTGACCGATTCATACGTGACACCGAAAGAAGCCCAACAAAAGCTTGAGGCTGAGCAAGCGCGTATCGAAGAGAAGATTTCACAAGAAAAAGCGGAGTTGGCTGAGAAAGTTCAAAAAGGCGAACTCACCGCAGAGCAAGCCAAGAAAATTGAGCGTGCCAAATTAGAACCCGAAGAGCGCGAGCTCTTAGAGAAGGTCGATAAAGCGCAAGCAGATCTTGAACAAGCACAGCAATCTTTTGATACCTATAGTGGAATGACTGAAGTTCAGGCTGGCCAAGATTCTATGGTTGTCCTAGATGGTGTTGCTCAACTCTCTAGTAATAACAATGTGATTGAAGATGCCATTGAAGGTATTGATATTACGGTGAAAGGAAAAACGCCAAAAGATAAGCCGCCGGCAGAAATTGGTGTGGAGTACGACCGTAACAGTGTTCGCCAAGATATCGAATCCTTTGTGAGCTCTTATAACCAGTTCTATCAAGTGTCGAAAGACCTCGCGGGTGTTGATCCAACGACTGGTCAAAAAGGCCCGCTCTCTGGTGACAGTACAGTGCGTAACGCCGACTCCCGATTGAAAGGGGTGTTCTCATCAAGTATCGAAGGTGCGCCAGACAATCTAAAGTCTTTGACTGAATTCGGTATCACCACCACAAGACAAGGCTCGCTAGAAATCAACTACGATATGCTTGACCGTCAACTCAACAATAACTTTGATAAGTTGGGTGAGTTCTTTGGTGGCAACAACGGTTTCGCCAAAAAAGTGGAAGATGCGATTCAAGGTATCACAGGTATCACGGGTTCAATCCGTACTAGAGAAAAGAGCTTGGTCGAGCAAAACTACCGTTTGGTTGATGACCAAAGCGCGCTCGACCGCCGCATGGACAGCCTAGAGAGCCGTACCCACTCTAAGTTCACAGCCATGCAAGATGCGACCAGTAAGATGCAATCTCAGCTGGGCAGTATGATGAATGCGTTGGGCTAATAGATGAATAGCCAGCTACAAGAGCTTTGTGAACTCGATCAACTAATTATCTCTAAACTGGAATTTAGTGAAATTAATGCTGAAGAAATAACGCAGCTTGTCGATAACAGAGAACAGTTATTGCAAAACGTGCTTCAAATAATCGACTCACATCCCGACGTTAAGCAAAGTTCTGAATGGTTTGAAGCCATTACCAGAACCAGAAAATTAGTCGAATTGATGCAGTCTGAGACGAGTCGAGTAGGTAAGACCCTACATAAATACCGTCACGGCGCTAAATCAGTTCAACAATACAAAAAGTTTTTATAGAAGAGGTTTACTATGCGCGGTTCTTTACAGGCATATAAAAAGGTATCAGTGGATAGTCAGCTAACGGCTGCCTCACCGCATAAGATTGTACAAATGCTAATGGCCGGTGCTATCGAGCGTTTGATTCAAGGCAAAGCGGCAATGCAAGCAGGCAACATCCCAGTGAAAGGTGAGCGACTTGGTAAGGCTCTAGATATCATTATTAGCCTACGTAGTTGCCTATCTATGGACGATGGTGGCGATATTGCGAAAAACCTAGATCAACTTTATGAGTTCATGATCACGCAAATTTCTGCGGCAAATCACAAAAATGACCCACAGCCTATTGATGATGTTATCGATATTATTCGCGAAATTAAGAGCGCTTGGGACCAAATTCCGAACGAATATCACAACTTGACGTCCGATGACGTAGGTATTTAAAGAAAAATTGCAGTTTTAACCAATCTCATATCCCTTAATTGGTTGGTTGCCTTATTTTTTTAATCAAATAAAATAGAAGCCATTAGATAGCCTAATGGCTTTTTTCGTTGCTGATTTCCTAAATTTGTCCACGTAGACCATAATCATTGATACATCTCACTGTTTTATAGACTACGTTGCTCACCGTTTTTCCGCATCGCACCAAAATAAAGGCAATAATTCCTACTTATGCAAGGTTTGGCAAAACTGCTTGTCGTCGACGATAACGCTCAAGATCGTCACAATTTAAGCACAATATTAGAGTTTGTAGGAGAGAGCTGCGAAGTAATCAGCTCTGAACAAGCACGTAAAGTTGACTGGTCACTACAGTGGGCCGGCTGCATTATTGGTACCATTAAAGGTAAAGGCTTCAACGCATTACTGAATGAGAAGCTTGTTCACGCCAATCACATCCCTTTACTGGTGATTGGCAAAAACAATCACCCGGTTGACGAGTTGACTAACTATGTTGGTGAGCTTGAACTTCCTCTTAACTACCCGCAATTAAGTGATGCATTAAGACACTGTAAAGACTTCTTAGGCCGCAAAGGTGTTCAAGTTGTGTCTTCGGCACGCAAGAACACCCTGTTTCGCAGCCTAGTAGGACAAAGTGCTGGCATTCAAGAAGTACGTCACTTAATTGAACAAGTCTCTTCTACGGAAGCGAACGTGCTGATTCTTGGTGAATCTGGTACAGGCAAAGAAGTCGTAGCGCGTAACATTCACTATCACTCTAAACGTCGTTCAGGGCCTTTTGTTCCTGTAAACTGTGGCGCGATTCCACCTGATTTGCTTGAAAGTGAACTGTTTGGTCATGAGAAGGGCGCATTTACTGGGGCGATTACCGCACGTAAAGGCCGTTTTGAATTGGCTGAAGGTGGCACACTGTTTCTTGATGAAATTGGCGATATGCCGATGGCGATGCAAGTTAAGCTGCTACGAGTACTGCAAGAGCGATGCTTTGAGCGTGTAGGTGGCAATAGCACCATACAAGCTGATGTTAGAGTGATTGCGGCAACCCACCGCAACCTTGAAGATATGATCGACGATGATTCGTTCCGTGAAGATCTTTACTACCGCTTAAATGTATTCCCGATTGAAATGCCGGCGCTTCAAGATCGTAAAGAAGATATTCCACTGTTGCTTCAAGAGCTGATGACTCGAATGGAAGCGGAAGGCAGCATGCCTATCTGTTTCACGGCTCGTGCTATCAACTCTTTGATGGAGCATTACTGGCCAGGTAACGTTCGTGAACTAGCGAACCTGGTTGAACGAATGGTTATCTTGTATCCAAACAGCTTGGTTGATGTGAATCACCTGCCAACTAAATATCGATACAGCGATATCCCTGAGTTCCAGCCAGAGTTTAATAGCTTTGGATCTGAAGAGGAGCAAGAGCGTGATGCACTTGCTGACTTATTCTCAGAAGATTTCAGTTTTGATCAGCAAGATGATATTGCCGACAATGCTAATGCGCCTCAAGAGTTACCGCCAGAAGGGGTTAACTTGAAAGAGCTACTCGCGGATATGGAAGTGAATATGATCAATCAAGCGTTGGAAGCGCAGGGCGGCATTGTTGCTCGTGCTGCTGACATGCTTGGAATGCGTAGAACCACTCTGGTTGAAAAAATGCGTAAATATAACTTGCAGCGATAGTGTCCAGTTTTCGATGAAAACGAAAAACTAGCACACACTTTTTAGCTATTTGGTAACTCTAGCTAAGTGAACAGATAAACCATAGTCGAGTTGTTGCTTGCTTAACTATGTGATAAATATAGCAAATAGCCTGACTCGTGTTGTACGTCTCAGGCTGTTTTAGTATTTGAGGCAAATTTTTGACATGCGCGTATCTAACGAACCAGAAAATCAATCACACCTAGATTCTGTTGAACAGCAGGTTGAGCGCTATAAGCAAGTACTCGACGTGATGCCAGCAGGGGTTATCTTGTTAGATACACACGGCGAAGTGAGAGAAGCGAACCCTGAAGCGCATCGTATTCTTGGTGTTGAGTTGGTTGGCGAGAAGTGGTTTTCAGTGATTCAAAGTGCCTTTGACCCAAAAGACGATGACGGTCATGAGATCTCATTGAAGAACGGGCGAAAAGTGCGTTTGGCGATTTCAGCCTCTACCACGGGTCAGCTGATTTTGATTACCGATCTGACCGAGACCCGACTATTGCAGTCTCGCGTGAGTGATCTTCAGCGTTTGTCTTCATTAGGTAGAATGGTGGCCTCGCTTGCCCATCAAGTGCGAACGCCGCTTTCAAGTGCGATGCTGTATGCATCAAACCTTGCCGCGCCAAATCTGCCGCCGGCAACAAAAACGCGTTTTCAATCTAAGCTTATGGATAGATTGCATGACTTAGAGAAGCAAGTGAACGACATGCTGTTGTTTGCCAAAGGTGGTGACAACAAAGTCGTTAAGCCATTTACTGTGGCTGAATTGATCACTGAATTTCACCCTATGGTGGAAGCGGCATTGAAAACTAACCAGATTGATTATTGCCAAGAAGTTGAGGGCGAACAGACTCAAATGTTCGGCAACGCCAATGCTATCGCCTCAGCGTTAAGCAACCTAGTGTTGAACGCGGTTCAAATTGCGGGTAAGGAATCGCAGATCGATGTGTTTTTTAGGCCCGTAAATGGCGAGCTTAAGATATCAGTGCAAGACAGTGGCCCCGGCGTACCGAAAGAGCTTCAAGGTAAAATAATGGAACCCTTCTTTACCACTCGTTCACAAGGTACAGGTCTAGGCTTAGCGGTTGTACAAATGGTATGTCGAGCACATGAAGGCCGACTGGAATTGATATCAGAAGAAGGCGACGGCGCATGCTTTACCATGTGTCTACCGCTTGAAAGAAGTGCTTCTTCTGAAGACTAATAAGTTTTAACTGAATTTACACTGGAGAATCCTATGGCTCAAAGCAAAGTGTTAATCGTCGAAGATGATGAAGGTCTACGCGAAGCCCTTGTCGACACACTCGCGCTTGCTGGCTATGAATGGCTGGAAGCGGATTGTGCGGAAGATGCTCTGGTCAAATTAAAATCGAACTCCGTTGATATTGTCGTATCTGACGTGCAGATGGCGGGCATGGGTGGCTTGGCACTATTGAGAAACATTAAGCAGCATTGGCCAAATTTGCCGGTATTGCTAATGACAGCGTACGCCAACATCGAAGATGCCGTTGCTGCAATGAAAGAGGGCGCTATCGACTATATGGCAAAGCCATTTGCGCCAGAAGTGCTGCTCAACATGGTCAGCCGTTATGCGCCTGTAAAGTCGGATGACAACGGCGACGCTATCGTTGCTGATGAAAAAAGTATCAAGCTAATGATGCTGGCTGATAAAGTTGCGAAAACTGATGCCAACGTCATGGTGTTGGGCCCGAGTGGTTCTGGTAAAGAGGTGATGTCTCGCTACATTCACAATGCTTCTAGCCGAAAAGATGGCCCGTTTGTCGCGATTAACTGCGCGGCGATCCCAGACAACATGTTAGAAGCGACCCTGTTTGGTTATGAAAAAGGCGCATTTACTGGCGCTATTCAAGCTTGCCCGGGGAAATTCGAGCAAGCGCAGGGCGGTACAATTCTGTTGGATGAGATCAGTGAAATGGATCTTAGCCTACAAGCCAAACTACTGCGTGTTTTGCAAGAGCGCGAAGTTGAGCGATTAGGTAGTCGTAAGAGCATCAAATTGGATGTTCGTGTATTAGCGACCAGTAACCGAGACCTTAAACAGTATGTTTCTGAAGGGAATTTCCGTGAGGATTTATACTATCGTTTGAATGTATTCCCAATTTCTTGGCCACCACTGTGTGAGCGAAAAGGTGATATTGAGCCTTTAGCTAAGCACTTAGTTGAGCGTCATTGCACCAAACTTGGTATGCCTGTACCGGTTATGTCAGCGCAAGCGATCAGTAAACTCGTCAATTATCCGTGGCCGGGCAATGTTCGCGAATTAGACAATGTGGTACAGCGTGCGTTAATATTGAGCGAACAAGAGAACATCTCTGGTGAGCACATTCTTCTTGAAGGTGTCGATTGGCAAGACGCAAGCAGCCTACAACAAATCGTTGAAGGCACTGACGTAGCTGCGCCAGAAATCAAGCCGATTGCCGAAGCAAACCCAATCAATAAAATCGCGGCTAGCAGCGAAGGGTTAGGTAATGAGCTTAGAGATCAAGAGTATGCGATCATTCTTGAAACCCTGATTGCATGTAATGGTCGACGCAAAGATATGGCTGAAAAACTGGGTATTAGCCCTCGTACACTGCGTTACAAGTTGGCTAAAATGCGCGATGCTGGAATAGATATCCCAAACTGAGGATAGATTAGTAGTGTCAGCTTTCTGACTAGTGTAATACGATATCTAGTCAATTTAATGTGTGGCACGCTAATTGCTCTGTCAATAATATAGCTAAATAGATAGTCATAATTTTGACTCCTGAGGTAGTAGATGAGAATAGATGGTTTACAAGGCGAAATGCAGGCGATGATGGTCGAAGCTGCCAGCGCGCGTCCCGCAGCAACGGGGCAAGCGGTCGGTGCAGATTTTGGCAACATGCTGACTAATGCCATCAATAATGTGAACTCATTACAAAAGACCTCAGGTGATCTTCAAGCTCGTTTTGATAGTGGCGACCAAAGCGTATCCCTATCGGACGTGATGATTGCTCGTAATAAATCTAGTGTGGCTTTTGAGGCGACGATCCAAATTAGAAATAAATTGGTCGAATCGTACAAAGAGCTGATGAATATGCCGGTATAAGTTGGGTAGTTAAATAGTGGCAGATAATAGTCAAACAACAGATTTAACCGTAAGCGATAGCAACGACCATGCACTTATTGCAGGCTCTGAGCTAGACGGAGAAGGGCAAAATCCCGATCTAGGTGAACGCAGTTCATCGAAGTTCGATATGGCTGTCGGTGATCTTGATTTACTTCGTCAGGTCGTCTTAGTCCTTTCTATCTCTATCTGTGTAGCGCTGATTGTGATGCTGTTTTTCTGGGTAAAAGAGCCAGAAATGCGTCCATTAGGGGCTTACGAAATAGAAGAATTGATCCCCGTTCTTGATTACTTAGATCTGCAAAAGATCGATTACACGCTTGAAGGCAATACCATCTCAGTACCGGCGAGTGAGTACAACTCATTAAAGCTTAATATGGTACGAGCGGGTTTGAATCAAGAGCGAAACGCGGGTGATGACATCCTCATGCAAGACATGGGTTTTGGTGTATCACAACGTTTAGAACAAGAACGCCTTAAATTAAGCCGCGAAAGACAACTTGCCAAAGCCATTGAGCAGATGAAACAGGTGCGTAAAGCTCAGGTTTTATTGGCCCTGCCGAAGCAGAGTGTTTTTGTACGTCATAATCAAGAAGCCTCTGCTTCTGTATTCCTAACTCTAAAAACAGGTACTAACCTCAAGCAGCAAGAAGTTGATTCTGTTGTGGATATGGTGGCAAGTGCCGTTCCGGGAATGAAAACCTCACGTATTACGGTGACCGATCAGCATGGCCGATTGTTGAGCTCAGGCTCTCAAGACCCTATGTCAGCGGCGCGTCGTAAAGAACACGAGTTAGAGCGCAATCAAGAACAAGCGCTGCGTGAAAAAATTGACTCCATCCTGATTCCTATTCTTGGGTTTGGTAACTACACCGCTCAGGTTGATATCCAGCTCGATTTCAGTGCTGTGGAGCAAACCAGAAAACGTTTTGATCCGAATACACCGGCGACTCGAAGTGAATACACCTTAGAAGATTACAACAATGGAAATACGGTGGCGGGTATTCCGGGTGCGTTGAGTAACCAGCCTCCAGCGGATGCCTCAATTCCACAAGATGTGGCTCAGATGAAAGACGGCGCGATGACAGGTCAAGGCTCTGTTCACAAAGAAGCGACTCGAAACTTTGAGCTAGACACCACCATCAGTCATGAACGTAAACAGAGCGGCACGGTTAATCGTCAGACGGTTTCTGTTGCGATCAAAGACCGCCAATCCTTGAACCCAGATACGGGTGAAGTGGTTCATACGCCAATCCCGGCGAGCGAAATCAATGCGATTCGCCAAGTACTGATTGGTACGGTGGGCTTTGATGAAACTCGTGGTGATTTGCTCAACGTATTAAGCATGCAGTTTGCACCTCAAGTAACAGATGTTGTTGCTGATGTGCCAATCTGGGAGCATCCAAACTTCAATGATTGGGTTCGTTGGTTTGCAAGTGCCTTGGTTATCATTGTGGTGGTGTTGGTACTTGTTCGCCCTGCAATGAAGAAACTGCTTAACCCAGCAGCAGACAACGATGAACAGATGTACGGACCTGATGGCATGCCAATTGGTGCCGACGGCGAAACCAGCTTAATTGGTGGTGATATTGAAGGTGGTGAGCTGTTTGAATTTGGTTCAAGTATCGACTTACCAAACCTTCATAAAGACGAGGACGTGCTGAAAGCAGTACGTGCACTTGTAGCGAATGAACCAGAGCTAGCAGCTCAAGTAGTTAAGAATTGGATGGTAGATGGCTAACGAAATAGTTCCACAACAAACTGAAGGCGGTGAAGTGCTTGATGTCTCTAGCGTGGATATCGGCTCTATCTCAGGCGATGAGCGCGCTGCGATCTTGTTGCTCAGTTTAAATGAAGAAGATGCTGCTGGTATTATTCGTCACCTAGAGCCAAAGCAGGTTCAGCGTGTGGGTAGTGCGATGGCGCGAGCTACAGACCTATCCCAAGAGAAAGTAGGCGCTGTGCACCGTGCTTTCTTAGATGATATTCAGAAGTACACCAACATTGGTATGGGCAGCGAAGACTTCATGCGTAATGCGTTAGTTGCTGCTCTGGGTGAAGACAAGGCGAATAACCTTGTTGACCAAATCCTTCTCGGCACAGGTTCGAAAGGTTTGGATTCGCTTAAGTGGATGGATCCTCGTCAGGTGGCGAGCATTATCATCAACGAGCACCCTCAAATTCAAACTATTGTGTTGTCGTACCTCGATGCCGATCAATCGGCTGAGATCCTGTCTCAGTTCCCAGAGCGAGTTCGTCTGGATCTGATGATGCGTATTGCCAACCTTGAAGAAGTTCAACCTTCGGCGCTTGCTGAACTGAATGAAATCATGGAGAAACAGTTCGCGGGTCAAGCGGGTGCTCAAGCTGCCAAAATTGGTGGCCTGAAAGCCGCGGCTGAGATCATGAACTACATGGATAACAACGTGGAAGGCGTCTTGATGGATCAAATCCGTGACCAAGACGAAGACATGGCAACACAGATTCAAGATCTGATGTTTGTCTTTGAAAACCTTATTGAAGTTGATGACCAAGGTGTTCAACGACTACTACGTGATGTTCCACAAGATATTCTACAGAAAGCACTTAAAGGTGCCGATGAAGGTTTACGTGAGAAGATCTTCAAGAACATGTCTAAACGTGCTGCCGATATGATGAGAGACGATATTGAGGCGATGCCGCCAGTCAAAGTCTCTGATGTTGAAGCGGCTCAGAAAGAGATTTTGGGTATTGCGAGGAAGATGGCAGACAGTGGCGAGATTATGCTGTCTGGTGGCGCCGACGAGTTCCTTTAATACAGAAACCTCAAAAGCCCCACACTGTTGGGGCTTTTCTTTATCCAATCTCGAACCACAGATTAACTCAGTTTAACTGCTTGAATTCACAATACAGTTAAGCTCACTCATAGATAGGTACTGATATGTCAGGTGATAGAAAACGCGGCTTCCTTCGCCCTGAAGAAGATAATACGGTTGCCCAACCTCAGAAATGGGGGCTGCCTGACTACACCTCTGACGTGAGCAGACAAGCCAAAGAAACCGCCTTTAACTACGACCCTAGTTGGATGCCGACGGTTGAAGAAGCCATTGAAGATGAAGAGCTGGTTCTGACTGAAGAGCAAATCGAACTGATCAAACAAGGCGCTTATCAGGAAGGTCTGCATCAAGGTCAAGAAGCGGGCTTTAAGCAAGGTTATGAAAAAGGTAAAGAAGAAGGTTTTGCCGCAGGTCACGAAGAAGGCAACGAAGCCGGCAAGCTTGAAGGCGTAACCGCGGGTCAAGAATACATTCAACAACAAGTGGCCGTCTTCATGGGGCTGGCAAACCAGTTTGCTCAACCGTTAGAGCTGATGAACGCTCAGGTGGAGAAGCAATTGGTCGATATGGTACTTACCATGGTCAAAGAAGTGGTTCATGTTGAAGTACAAACCAATCCACAAATCATATTAGATACCGTTAAAGAGTCGGTAGAGTCGTTGCCGATCTCTGGTCATGCCATCACATTGAAGCTTAACCCAGAAGATGTCGCGATCATTCGCTCTGCGTATGGCGAAACTGAATTGGACTGTCGTAATTGGACACTGGTAGCAGAGCCAGCACTCAACCGTGGTGACGTGCAAATCGAAGCAGGTGAGTCGAGCGTTAACTACCGCATGGAAGATCGCGTAAAGAACGTCATTCAAAACTTCTGCGGCGCAAACCGTCACCAGGGTCATGAGTAATGCTTGAGTTAGCGAACCGTCTCAGTCAGTACAAAGTCGAAGGGTTAAAATCACGACCGATTGCCTCAGGTAAGTTAGTACGCGTTGTTGGCTTAACGCTTGAAGCGACCGGCTGTAAAGCGCCAATCGGAAGTTTGTGTTTAGTCGAAACTATGTCTGGTCAGATGGAAGCCGAAGTCGTCGGTTTCTCTGGCGATAACCTCTTTTTGATGCCGAGTGAGCAAATCACCGGGATCTTACCTGGCGCTCGCGTCACGCCAATGACTACCGAAAGTGGTATCCCTGTTGGAATGGAACTGCTCGGTCGAGTGATCGACGGCGTAGGTAATCCACTCGACGGTTTAGGTCCAATCTATACAGAGCAACGCGCTTCATTTAATGCGGAGCCAATCAACCCGTTAGCTCGTAAACCGATTTCTGAACCACTCGATGTCGGCTTGAAAGCCATTAATGGTTTGCTAACCGTGGGTAAAGGGCAACGTATCGGTCTGTTTGCTGGCTCTGGTGTCGGTAAATCCGTAACTCTGGGTATGATGACTCGAGGCACAACTGCGCAAGTAGTGGTCGTAGGCCTAATCGGTGAGCGTGGACGAGAAGTTAAAGAATTTATTGAAGAGATTCTTGGTGAAGATGGCCGTAAGCGTTCGGTTGTTGTTGCCGCTCCTGCCGACTCATCACCATTGATGCGCTTAAAAGGCTGTCAAACCGCGTTGGCTGTCGCCGAGTACTTCCGCGACCAAGGCTTAGATGTTCTGCTACTCATGGATTCATTGACCCGCTTTGCTCAGGCTCAGCGTGAAATTGCTCTGTCTGTGGGTGAGCCGCCAGCAACCAAAGGTTATCCGCCATCAGTCTTCGCTAAGCTTCCTGCGCTGGTGGAACGAGCAGGTAACGGCAATGATGAACAAGGTTCTATCACGGCTTTCTTTACCGTGTTAACCGAAGGCGATGACTTACAAGATCCGATTGCGGATGCGTCGCGAGCAATTCTCGATGGTCACGTTGTGTTATCTCGTGAGATGGCCGA
>NZ_JBFRTR010000159.1:0-6862 GCF_041474215.1 Vibrio sp. 10N.222.52.C12 | reverse complement strand
AATTTTAAGGGATTTAGCTTCTAAATTAATATTTATTCTTGAAAATTAAGTTCATTGCACCCAAAGTTAAAATGTGATCTACATAACATTTTAATTTCAAATAGTGCCAGTTAGGATTATTAGTATTAGCCTAATACTTACGGTGCAAAGTCTTCAGGAGGGAGATATGAGGCTCACTTTAGACAATTTAATCTCATTTCATACAGTTGCCTCTGAAGGGTCGTTCAGTTGTGCTGCGAGGAAACTAGGTAAATCGCAATCAACGATAAGTGGAGCGATAAAAAATCTAGAACAAGATTTAGGATATTTTCTTTTTGATAGAGGTGGTCACACCGTATCATTAACCGATAAAGGAAAAAAAATATATGCGCTAACTACACCAATAATAAGCAAACACAAAGAGTTAAGTAACATTGCTAAAAATCTATCAAATTCAAATTTAACAAAAATAAAAGTAGGCATTGACCTACTAATGCTAAATTCAAATGTGAGAAATGCTCTTGTTGAATTTTCCGAGGAGTTTCCAGAAGTTGAGATAAACGTTGTAACAAAACCAAGCTATATTTTAGGTGATTATATCAATCGTAAAAAAATTGATATCGCGATAGGAAACCCCTATCACAAAACCATCTATAACTTTAATATAGAAGAATTATTTTTAGTTAATTGCATTTGGGTAGCGAGTAAAGAAGTCGTTCAAAACTCAAAATTCAATTCACAAAACAATCGATTGTTATTGCTTGATGGATATAAAGATATTATTGATTATTCCATCATTTCAAGCCATAACATTTGGGTATTGGATGATATTAGTACTATCCTTGAACTCTGTAGCGCAGGGAAAGGGATAGCCCTTCTTCCTCAGCATATCATTGAAACCAAAACAGTAATGAACAAATTAATAAAAATACCCAGTGATACTCAATTGTTTGGTAAGCAAATATATGCGTCTATGATCTGGCCATTGCACAGTGAATTTGGAAAATATCATCAGTGGATTCATAACAGACTAAGAAGTACCTATCACCTATGAAACATGAACAACAACTCTATTAAAATATGAAGTATCTCTGCCTTTCAGTTTCATTGATATTAATTAGTTTTAATAGTGAGATCTCAGCGAAAGTGACTCATATGAGAGACTCGATAAACTCTTATGAAGAACTGCAAGAAAATCAAAGATTGCAGCGAATTGTGGTTCCGAAAAGCAAGAGAATACACGAACTAAGAGCTTCCAAAACCGATCCACCCGTACTTCTATCCCATAAAATCACTGACAGCGTCAGCAATAAATATACAATATATCAAACTCACATTGAGCGTTCTGCAACAAAGTGGAAAATTCCAGCATCATTAATCGTTGCTATGATACACGCTGAAAGTTTCTTTGATCCAAATGCTGTTTCCCACGCCTCTGCTATTGGATTAATGCAAATTCTTGTTAATGGTGGGGCAGCTGAAGTTTCACGTGAACTCTATGGCAATAGACCTATCAGAGCACAAGATCTCTTTATCCCTGAATTCAATATTGATGTAGGGACCGCTTATTTGCATCTCTTGGAGACGAAGTATCTCAACAACATTCGCTCTTCTAGCGCGAGAAGACTACTAGCAATTGCTTCCTATAACTGTGGCTTGTCTAATCTAATGAAATACTCCTTCGGTGATAAAGACATCAGTTCATTCTCCAAAAATATCAATAAGTTATCAGTTGATGAGTTATATACCATGCTAACAACACAATTACGTATTGCAGAAACAAGAACTTACGTAGCAAAAGTGTACAAACTAAACAAGCAATACCAAGCCTTGCTCAACTGATGCATATATTCTTATATGGCGATGGCGATCATTAAATTTCTAACCTAAAATTTGAATTAATAACAGCTCTGGTAATTGAATACAGTGTCAGGGTTGTTTCGATAATGTCTTATAATAAACCGTGGACTTACACGTAGCGGATACCGAATCAAAAATAGCTGTAATTTCTTATCAATGTGGCTACAAGGATGTGTCGTATTTTTCAAGAATTTTTAAGAAAAGGACGGGCGTAACCCCTGCAAGCTACAGACGTGCCTGCACAGATAACAGAAAACGCTAATTTTACTCCCTAAAAGAAAAAATCATGGTACATTTAACATGATTTTAACAAAAATAACCAAAAATAACTTAGCGAAAAACATGGAGTTAGACAATGATTCAGCCTAACGAGTTTAGCCAAGAACAAGCAACAGCTCTCCCTACACCCAATGACATGATTTTAAAATGGGCAGAAGATCGCCCAGATGAAGTCTATTTGAAACAGATTATTAACCGTCAATTTGTCGAATTTACTTATAAAGAAGTAGCCGACAAAGCACTGAAACTGGCGTCAGCATTAGAAGGACTCGGAGCCCAACCTGGCGATCGAGTCGCTCTCGTATCGAAAAACTGTGCAGAGTGGTTCATCTGCGATCTTGCCATGATGTTAGGAGATTTTGTCAGCGTCCCAATCTTTCCAACAGCAGGTGCAGATACCATTCAGTACTGTATTGAACACAGTGAAAGTAAAATTGTGATTGCGGGTAAGCTTGACGATCCTAAAGCCACTCAAAAAGTACTTGATGACAATCCGAGCTTGGTGAGTATTTCACTGCCATACGACAGCGCAGCGAAGTGCCAACACACTTTCGAGAAGCTCATTGAGACACATGAACCATCAACCAAACGCCCTCAGCATCACGACGATAAGCTGATGTCACTTGTTTATACATCGGGTACATCAGGGTTACCAAAAGGCGCAATGCTCACCTACGGCGCGTTTACTTGGTCTGTTCAAAGGTTGATTGACCATATTGGGATCCAACCTGGCGATCGCCTGTTTTCTTACCTACCGCTTGCTCATATTACAGAACGCGTTTACATCTTTGGTTCTTCAGTAATGGGGGGCGTGGTTACGGCTTTCCCTGAATCTTTAGACACCTTTATTGATGATGTGAAAATGCATCGCCCTACGCTGTTTATTTCAGTTCCTCGCTTATGGACTCTGTTCCAGCAGCGAATCCAAGACAAATTGCCACAGAAGAAACTGAACTTCTTACTGAAGATTCCGTTTATCAACAACATCATTAAGAAGAAACTTGCTGATGGCTTAGGGTTAGACCAAGCTCGCGTTCTTGGATGTGGTTCTGCACCTGTATCACCCGCTCTACTCGCATGGTATGAGAGTGTTGGCCTGCACATTACCGAGGCATGGGGCATGACAGAGTCTTTCGCCTACAGCACGCTCAACTACCCATTCAGAGCCGATAAAATTGGTACGGTTGGTAATGCAGGTCCAGGGATCGAACTCAAAATAGCTGAAGATGAAGAGATTCTAGTTCGAGGCAAAGGCTTATTCTCTGGTTACTACAAGAATGATATTGCAACCCAAGAGTCTTTTAACTCGGATGGTTGGCTTCATACCGGTGATATCGGTGATATCGATAGTGAAGGTTACCTAACGATTCGTGGGCGTAAGAAAGATACCTTTAAAACCGCTAAAGGTAAGTTTGTTGCCCCTGTACCAATCGAAAACAAACTGTTTGAGTACAGCCGCGTAGAAATGATGTGTTTGATAGGTCTTGGCCTACCTGGTCCAATCCTACTTGTGGTACCGCATGACTTCCCTAATTTCGATAGAGCTCGCTATGAGAAAACGACAAAGCGCGTTATCGAGAAAATGAACGAGCAGCTCGGTTCACACGAGAAGATCAAAGGTGTATTGATGATTAAGGAACCATGGAGCATTGAGAATGGCGTGTTAACACCAACTCTCAAAATCAAGCGACATATCCTTGAGCAGAAATACCATGAAGTTGGTCATAACTGGCCGAAAGATAAATTGGTGGTTTGGGAAGAATAATTAAAATCGAGAGGGAGCCATTATGGCTCCTTTTTTGTAAGCTCACATTATAAGTACTTAGTATAATCCGCAGCATCACTACTCTCGTAATCTAAGCCGACATCCTTTCTCATTCGATGACTTAACGATTCCAAGCAAACAACTTGTCTAGATTTAGTCGGCTTCCTCACCTTAGTATTATCATTGATTTTAAGTACCTGAGTAACAAATATACTGACCCAGCAGGTTATTGCTTTCATGTTCTCTCTCTTGTATTCCCTGTTTATTTATCGCTATTATGAAAACAACCTGTTCGATAAGCGAACAACCATTTCTAACAAGAACTATAAGAAGACGTTATGGATAATAGACTACGCCACCTTTCCTGACTTCGTTACTTCGAAGTCGCAGCTCGCTTGAGTAGCTACAGCAAGGCAGCAGAAGAGCTCTTTGTTAGCCAAGCTGCTGTCAGCCAAAAGATCCGTCAGTTAGAGGAACAACTAGAGTGCAAGCTGTTCATTAGGAAAGGGCGTGAAATGGCATTGACTAAAGAGGGTCGGACTCTCTTCCAACATGTGTCAGATGGATTTAAAGAGCTTGTTGTCGGGTTGAACAAGATCCAGTCTGAACCCTTACAAGGCGTTATCGTGGTTCGAAGTCTGCCATCTTTTGCATCGCGTTGGCTATTACCTCGGTTGTGGAAGTTTTCAGTCAAACACCCCGAAATACCAATCAAACTCCTCACCGAGAATGATACTCCTAAACTAAAATATGATGAGATTGACGTCGCGATTCTTCAAGGTGAGGATCTCCCTGTTGAGCAAGGTCTATCGCTTGAAGTCCTAATCAATGAACCTTTATATCCCTTTTGCTCACCTGCTCTTGCTAACTCTTTGAAGTTTTCGTCACCAGAACAGCTTCTAAAGTGTTGGCTGATCCAATTTAAAGGGGGGCACTATCTTTGGGAGGAGTGGTTCAAACGAGTAAATGTTCCAATCAAAAGTAGTACTGTCCAATGGGTAGAAGTAGGCACATTTGATATGGGTCTAACCACAGTCATGGCGGGTCACGGGGTTTGCCTAGCTACAGACAGCTTGGCTGGTGACTTCATCGAACGCGGCTTACTAGTGAAACCCTTTGATATAGGCATGACACCTGGGGTTCAAGTTAACTTATGTTTTGACCCTAGCTCGCCGAGGAAAGAACGTATTGAGGCATTTACTGAGTGGTTGCATGAAGAAGTGTCTGAAGTATCTAAGAGCTAACTTTAGCTTTGGCTTTGGCTTTGCAAAGATAACTCAGCATTACTTATCACACTCCGCGTTCACGTAACTCCTTTTATATAGATAGAGTTACGTGCGTGAAGTTTATTTACTCCCAAAAAGATTTTTTCATCTCTTCATTAGCCTGCTCTCGGGTAATACCAACATCTTCAAGTAAATGATCCGATAGCTCTGCTAGGTGTTTTCTCGTCCTACGATTCTGAAGATAAATCCTAAATTTAGAATAGAATTTCTTACCTGATAATGATGATAAGAATGAATGATGAGTATTTGATGTCGTTGTTATCGTGTTCATAATCGCTCTCCTATTGACGCTTTGCTTTCTTATGGTCAATAATCGACCTGTAACGCATTAGCGACAAACGATAGATACTGGTACTCAGTTAAGGAAAACTAATGTGAGAGAGCGAACGCCACCATTCCAAGGGATCTACTATTTTTATACTGCGGCTGAAACTGGCAGTTTCAAGCTCGCAGCAGAAAAGCTATTTGTCACGGCTGCAGCAGTCAGCCAACAAATTCGCCAACTTGAAGAATGGTTAGGCGCAGACCTGTTTATTCGCCAGCACCGAAAAATAGTATTAACTCATGAAGGTGAAGTGCTCTATCTACAAGCGAAGAAAGGCTTTGCTCATATTCAAGATGGAGTAAGACGAATAAACCAAGACCCCAACCCCACTCAGTTATCGATTTCGACCGTACCCTCTTTTGCACAACATTGGTTAGTGCCTAGAATTGGCGACTTCCGCGACCGTCACCCAGATTTATCTATGTTAATAGAACCGACCAATAAGCTGATCACCTTTGAGGATTCGAGTATCGATATCTGTATACGCTATGGGCACGGTAACTACCCAAATCTAGAGTCGCGCTGGCTAATGGATGAAGTGTTATATCCTGTTTGTCATCCGCTCTATCAGGAGAAGTATGGAATATACAGTGTCGAGGACCTGCACAAAGCCGAGCTAATTGAAGACCGATGGCCAGACATGGATTGGTCAATATGGCTTAATGAAGTAGGCGTTGAAGGCGGTCACACCACGTTGCAGTTTGATGGCTCTCACTTTGTACTAGAAGGGGCACTCTCTGTTCAAGGAGTCGCTTTAGTCAAACACAGCTTGGTGTATCGATACCTGCAAGAAGGGAAGCTAGTTAGAATTGGTCATACAGCGCTAAGACCAAAATACAACTATTTCTTATGTGCGCCACCGGGATACTTTCATCGCGATAAGATTCAACGCTTCTCCAAATGGATAGAAACGCAGGTCAGTGAGTTTGGTAACAAAGGAAGGGAAATGCTCAATATCGTCGATACCGACTTCTCATTGAAATGGTCGGGAAACTCTGATGGCTAAGCTGATATACTGAGAGCAAATAAATGACGGGTAAATCTCATGACACAAGCAAATAACCCACTTCACGGTATCACGCTTCAAAAGCTGCTAACTGAATTGGTTGAACATTACGGTTGGGAAGAGTTGAGTTACATGGTTAATATCAACTGCTTTAAAAAAGACCCTAGCATTAAATCGAGCTTAAAGTTTCTGCGAAAAACAGATTGGGCACGAACTAAGGTTGAGCAGATTTACATCGACTTAAAGCGTTAATCTCTCCCTACTTTATCTGTCCCGTGTTGATTAAATACGGGACAACCCCTGTGTCTACTTTTTAGGGGCCATATCAATATCACATCTCGCATCTCGCATCTCTCGCATCT
>NZ_JBFRTR010000158.1:0-12184 GCF_041474215.1 Vibrio sp. 10N.222.52.C12 | reverse complement strand
TGGGCTACCAGTTATATATTAAGGAACGCTCAAAAGTCCGCGCAGAGGAAGTCTAAAGAAAACATTACGTTAGACGGAATTTACGCTGAGCTTAGTGCTTAAGGTTCTGTCTATGATTACCTTTTAGTTTATTGACTGTTTTTTCGCGTGATAGTTGGTACCAATGGGTTTGTCGTGTTGTTCTGCGTGACATAACTGTGCCTTGTGTTTATTACATTTGTATTTAAGTGCTCGATCTATTCTGACTTCGCTGACAAAAGAGCAAATGACGATAGATCGGTAGTAGGATCGAATTTAAAAGCTATTGAATGACTATCTGGGTGAAAGCTGACGCAGAGATGGTGTAACGAGGGAATCGAGAACTGTCTATGTGGAACTTGGACTTACTTTAGCATTAACAGCTCTATAGATTAGAGCCAGGTGGCGAACTATACGCCTAGTTTTCAAAATTACAACCCTATTTTCAATTAAATTCAAAAATATTTTTGGGTGATTTACCATCGGTTACTGAAGGTTAAATGAGCGAAGGTCAGGGATTTGACCATGATATCTGACTGAGTCTTGGCTTTTCAGCTGTTCGTATTCGTTGTCATTAGTGGGTTTAATTGATCAGCTAATTTGGTGATGATTAAGTCTCTGTTGTATATGATCTTTACATTGTAAATTACAATCCATGATTTTGGGGTTCAGCGTTGTAATTACAGGGTTTTTGGGTGCTTTCCCCATCTGTTTTTTTCTTCAGGTTGATGAGTATTTTCCTCTTCGCGTCTTTTTGATATTTCTGATTCCTAATACCTCTCCTGACTACGCAAAATATGAATACTCACTTTTACATTTCTGAATAATAAAGTTGTTGTATCGCCAATTTAGTGCAAATATAATTGATAATAGTTCTCACTTGCGTTACAAGTTTGTTGTCAATCCAATGACAGACTTTAAATTATCGTTATTTAGCAGTTGTGTACGCCCCATGCTCGTCTATGAGTAATGTGACTTTCATTGTCATGAGTGGTGGTTTGTATCAATGGCAAAGGAAGAAACATGAAGAAAACAATCAATTCAGTTCGCCAGTTATTGAGCGGGCTTGCCATCGTTCTAGCATCATCATTCATGATGACCGCGCATGCGGAAACCGTCACCATTGAGCATGTGAAAGGCACAGCGCAGTTTACTGAAGTACCACAGCGAGTGGTGGTTCTAGGCCACGGTAGCTTAGACGTGCTCGATAAAATTGGTGTACAGCCAGTTGGCGCGCCTCATAGCTTGCTGCCTGATTACCTAGCTTCGTACAAAGATACGACGGCAAATACAGGCTCTTTAAGCGAACCTGATTTTGAAGCTATCTACATGTTGAAGCCTGACATCATCATCGCGGAAAACCGCATGCTTAAGGTTTACGACAAACTGGCACAAATTGCTCCTACTGTCATGTTTTCTATTGAAGGCGACAAGTACTGGGCTGATGCTCAGCAAAACTGGCGTGTGCTAGGCGACATCTTTGGTAAGCAAGCTGAAGTCGAAGCGATCATTAAAGAGACTCAAGCTTCTATCACAGCGGTAAACGACAAAGTAGCGTCTGACGAAACTTCAGCAATGATGCTAATGAACAACGGTAACAACATTGCGATGTTCAACAAAGGCAGCCGTTTCTCAATCATCTTTGATGACTTTGGTTTCGTGGAATCAAAGAGTGCAACTGTGGCTCCGATCAAAGGAACACACGGCAACCTAATCTCTTTTGAATACATTGCTGATGCAAAACCGGAAGTGCTTTACGTGCTTGACCGCGAAAAAGCGATTGGCAAATCAGAAGGTCGCGCTCAACAACTGTTTGATAACCCACTGGTTGCGGCAACACCTGCAGCGCAGCACGGCAATATCGTTTACCTTGATTCAAGTGCTTGGTATTTGGCGGGTGGCGGTGTGACAGCGATTCATAGAATGCTTAGTGACATTGAACGTACGATTCAATAGTTACTAACCATCAGATTTTCGGGCTTATAAGAGTGTTCTTATAAGCCCTTTTTCACTTTTTTATACGGGCTACCCGAGACCTATCTTTAGTATTATTCCTATGTTGAAACCCATTGCAGCTGCTGTATTTCTTGTTGTGTTATGCGTTGCGTCATTGATGATTGGAGTCGCTGAAATCAGTTTTAGTGACTTCTTCAATGGCAACCAACACGCCAATTCTATTTATATTGTTAGTCGGATTCCTCGACTACTCGCGATCGTGCTTGCCGGAGCGGGATTGAGTGTTTCTGGCTTGATCATGCAGCAAATCGTACAGAACAAGTTTGCCGCGCCTTCGACGATGGGCACCATTGACTGTGCGATGTTGGGTTACATTGTCGGCATTCTAGTGCTAGGCAATGCTGCGCAATGGAGCTACTTAGGCTTTATCTTCGCGTTTGCAGTGTTTGGCACCATGCTATTGGTTCGCTTCCTACAACACCTCAAGTTTAAGAACGCGGTATTGGTGCCTTTGATTGGCATTATGTATGGCAACGTTGTTTCGTCTCTAACAACCTTTATTGCTTATAAGTACGACTTAGTACAAACCATGTCGGCATGGACTATGGCGAACTTTGCGAGCGTGTTGCAGGGCAGCTATGAAATCCTTTATCTCGCGGTGCCTGCTTGTGTATTGGCTTACTATTTCGCGAGCCAGTTCAGTGCGGCGAGCATCGGTGAGAGCTTCGCGAAAAACATCGGTTTGAATTATCAGAAGATCGTCTTCATTGGTGTTGCGTTAGTGGCTATCAGTGCCTCCTCTGTGGTGATGATCGTTGGTGTTATCCCATTCCTTGGCCTTATCGTGCCGAATATCGTGTCGCTGATGATGGGCGATAACATGAAGAAGATTCTGCCTTGGACTGCCTACTGGGGGGTGATCTTGGTGTTGGCTTGTGACCTGCTAGCTCGAATCGTCATCTTCCCTTATGAGATTCCAATCTCGATGGTAATCAGCATCTTTGGTGGCATGATTTTTATTTACCTAATCATGAGAGACAAGTCGAATGCGTGATTCAGTAAAAATTGCGATTCTGGCTATCGCGTCTTTGGGTATGACAGCGCTATTCATCGGGCAGGGGCTGACGTGGGATAACTACGAGTTCTTCTTGTCTCTGCGATTACCAAAACTGTTGTCGATTGTGTTGGCGGCGGTAGCGATTTCTGCATCGTCATTGGTTTTTCAAACCATTACTAACAATCGAATTTTAACCCCATCCATCTTGGGTTTTGACAGTTTGTACATGCTGGTTCAAACGGTGCTTCTGTTTGTATTTGGCAGTACCAGTTTCTGGGTGATTGATTCCATCGCTAACTTTTCGTTGTCTGTGACTGTGATGATCTTGTTCTCATTTGCCCTGTTCCACTTCTACTTTAAGAGCAAGCGAAACAACGTATTTACACTGCTGTTGATTGGTATTGTGTGTGGCAGCGTATTCTCGAGTCTGTCTAGCTTCTTAGCGATGTTGATTGACCCGAACGAGTTCGCGGTGCTGCAGAATGTGATGTTCGCAAGTTTCAATAACGTGAAAGGCGAGTTGGTTTACCTCAGCCTTATTCCTTTGGGTTTGAGCTTGCTTGGCCTTTGGTTGTTAGCGCCTAAGCTTGATGTACTTTGGCTTGGTGTTGATAACGCAACAAGCTTAGGCGTGAACACCAAGCGACTGACTCAGATTACCTTGGTGATTGTGTCAGTGATGGTCGCGGTATCGACTGCTTTGGTTGGCCCAGTGCTGTTCTTTGGTTTAATCACCGTGAGCTTAGCTCGTCAGATATTCAAATCTTATCAACATCGTGTGCTTATCATCGCAAGCAGTTTGTTAGCGGTCGTTCTATTGGTTTCAGGCCAATGGTTTATCGAAAAAGTAATGGCGTTTGAAACCACAGTGAGTGTGATCATTAACTTGGTCGGCGGTTTGTATTTTATGTTCTTGTTGTTACGCACCAGAATTCAGTAAAGGTAGTAAGTAGTGATTAAATTAACAGGTTTAAGTAAGAAGTATGGCAAGACACTTGTGGTGGATGATGCCAGTGCCATGTTCCCGAAAGGCGAAGTAACTTCTATCATTGGCCCAAATGGTGCGGGTAAAAGTACGCTGCTTTCAATGGCGAGTCGCTTAACAGACAGTGACGCGGGTGAAGTGGTTATTGGCGATAAGTTACTGGCTGAGTGGGATACCAAAGAGTTAGCGAAGCACCTTGCCGTGTTAAGACAATCAAACAACATCAATATGCGATTTACGATTCGTGAGTTGGTCTGTTTTGGGCGTTTTCCGCATTCCCAAGGTCGCTTGAAAGACGAAGATCATAAGATCGTCGATACAGCGCTCGAACACCTTGGCATTACCGATATCCAAAACAAATACCTTGATGAGTTGAGTGGTGGTCAGCGTCAAATGGCGTTTATCGCGATGGTTGTGGCACAAGATACGGATTATGTGTTCCTAGATGAACCACTGAACAATCTTGATATTAAACACTCTGTTGAAATCATGCAGACGTTGCGTCGTTTAGCGCATGAGTTCAATAAAGCGGTCGTTATCGTGATTCACGACATCAACTTCGCGTCTTGCTATTCAGATAACATTGTCGCGATGAAGAAAGGAAAAGTGGTTAAGTCAGGTAAGGTTGCGGAAGTGGTTGAAAAATCAGTGATGGAGTCGATTTACGAGATCCCATTTGAGATTCGTGAGTTCGATGGTGTTCGAATCTGTATGTATTACTCTGGTCGTTAGATTACTGAATAACTCGGTTGTTTTGCTTTCTAGCCGTTGAACGAAAAGAGCTCCCATATGAGGAGCTCTTTTTGTTTTCGGATAGTATCTGTGTTGTTAGTGAAATGTTGCAATGCAAAGGTAATTCCCCTTGTATATTAATAACTTAACTGACGTAATATTGACTGGTCGTACTTCTAATAACGCCAGTTTGAAGTCACTCACAGATCTACTCTTCATTTTTGAAAATCAATTGCTTTTTTTCTGCTTAACCTCTGAAAACCGTTCTACACTATGGTTATAACTGTTTGATTTGTATACGAGGTATCAATGAGTCGGAAACCCATAGTGTTAGTCGTGGATGACACCCCAAGTAACTTGGATGTGTTAACGGCAATACTCAAAGATACCTATCAAGTGAAAGTGGCGATTAACGGCACCATTGGTATCAAGATTGCGAAGATGGTGCCGCAGCCAGACCTTATCCTCCTTGATATCATGATGCCTGACATTGATGGTTACGAGGTTTGCCGCCAACTTAAAGCTCAGCCGAATACGGCTCACATTCCTATCATTTTCGTGACCGCCACAATTGGTCCAGAAGCCGAAGTGAAAGGCTTGTCTTTAGGTGCTGTCGATTACCTAACGAAACCAATTACGCCTGAAATCGCGCTCCAGCGTGTCAAAACCCACATCGCGTTGTATGACCAACAACGAGCGCTGTTCCATCAAGTGAAAGACAAAACCGTCGAGATCAACCTAGGTAAACTTGAGACGCTCAATATCTTAGGGAGAGCAGCGGAATTTAAAGACAACGAAACGGGTATGCACGTTAAGCGCATGAGTCACTACTGTGAGGTGCTAGGCAAGGCGTTGGGCATGACTGACGAAGATGCCGAAACGCTCCGTGACGCGGCGCCAATGCACGATATTGGTAAGATAGGTATCCCTGATAACGTGTTGCTTAAGCCCGGAAAACTCGATGCGGAAGAGTGGGCGATCATGCAGAAGCACGTCGAGTATGGTGTGGAGATTTTAGGGCAGCAAAGTGATTCAAAACTGATGCGCATGGCGATTCAAGTGGCGCAGTGTCACCATGAGAAATGGGACGGCTCTGGTTACCCGAGTCAAGTGGCAGGGGAAGATATCCCACTGGTTGGCAGAATTGCTGCTGTGGCTGATGTGTTTGATGCTCTAACGGCAGAACGCCCTTATAAAAAAGCTTGGAGTGTCGAAGATGCTTTGGCTTTAATCACTGAGCAGAAAGGTAAGCATTTTGACCCGACTATCGTTGATCTGTTTTTCATTAAATTGCCAGAGATTCTAGAGATTAAAGAGAAGTTCAAAGATGAGTGACCTCTGGCAGATGTGGGGTAAGTGGGGTAAGCGTTATGTCACCGCCATAATTTTGTTTGTTGTATTCGTTGTTCGTGCCGCTAGCGTTAACGCTGAGGCTGCTCCGGATCAACAACCAAACCTATGGCAAGATCCTGATCGTGAAATCACGTTTGTTACACTATCCAGTCATTATCCTTACTCATTTATTGGTGATGACGGAAAAGTCGACGGGATTATTCGAGATTGGGCTTACGATCTTGAAGAGCGTTTCAACGTAAAAACCAACTTCATCAGCGTAGATTCTCATGCTGAAGCAAAGCAAGCTTTGTTAGACGGGAAAGGCGATGTGTTTCCGTTTCAACAGTTTGATCCCAGCGAAGGAGGACGTTTCCTTCAAACTGATCCTTATATCTCGTACCAAATTGCCGTCATTCTTCCTACCGAAGATCATCTCAATAATAAAATAGAGCAAGAGGCCAAAAGGCGAATTGCCATGGTTCGAGAAAGCATCGACCTAAAGCGATCTGGCGTGCAGCTTAGTTCGATTGAGAGAGTTGAATTCGATACGGCCATTGATGCTATTCGTGCATTAGAAGATGGGTCGGTTGATGGCTTACTGGCTGAACCTGTAACCACCATGGATCTTGCTCATAAAAGCGGAGTCGAGAATTTAGCGGTCAACCATGTACTTGATCGCTGGAAGAACATCAAAGCAGCCATGGTTATTCGTTCAAACGACAATGAGCTGCTTAACTTATTGAATCAACAGATTGCAACGTTTGATATCAGTAAAAAGAACCGCATTTTATCTAAATGGTTAGATGACTCGCCTTATCGCTCTCCCATTAAAGGTGTATTTGGATTCGGCAACCCGCCTTACATGTATCCAGACAGTACTTCTGTTGGCTTAGAGCATGACATTATGCAAAGGGCATTGAACGATATGGGGTATCGATTGGGTGACGTTGTCACTTTGCCTCGTACTGCAGCTCGTCAAGCTATCGATAACAACAACTCAATATCATTTGTTTCTGGCGTTCAACGTGATGACTCTTCATTGCACTTTGTCAGTGACAAGGTGATGGATGTTGATTTTGTGCCAGTGTCATTAAAGAGGCGTAAGCTGGATTTGAAGTCGGCAAAAAATTTGTCCTTAGGTGCATTGTTGTTCGATGAAACATCGCCGATTAAAAACTCCGTAGAAGTGTTGGAAAGCCAATTGAGCATTGATCGGATAGATGATCTCGACAGCTTAGAGTCGGCGTTTTCCCAACTGAGAGCTCAAAATGTTGATCTCCTGATGGTAGAAAGGCGCGTGTTAACCTGGTTTGTCACCAATACCCGGTTTATTGAAATGCGCGAGATTCAGATCCATGAAGATTATAAAGTCAGTTATCCCATCTACGTGGATTTCAGGGGGGCTGAGCTAAGAGACCGCTTCAATGCCGCATTGGCAAACCTGAAAAGGGAAGACGGGGAGTTTGAGCCAATTCTTAGAAGACAAATTAAGAACGACCTGACTCCGGTTCTGAAGAAGGCCGATATTATTGCTCAAATCTCAGCGTACTTTATTGTTAATGATCGCTTTGACGAATTGCCTAAGATTTTTGACATATTTGATGCAGATAATACTTTCATGGTTATTTCGGCACTGGCTGATAATAATAAGCGACCGCTTGAATCTTGGTTCCTAGGAGATGTATCAACGCCATCATTGGACAGGAAAAACACCTCTAAATTGTCATCCGTAACGAAAGGCGTTGGCTATAAAACGCAGACGGGCAGCACCAATGCTGGGTTTATGACGTTCTATTTCGATGTGGATTCCGTGGAAGGAAGTTATGTTTATTTCCCTGCCATTGAGCAGTTTGATTCATTCGGAGATGGTGCAAAACGTTATATTTCAGATGTTTATCAATCGAACAGTTTAGCCGGTGAACTTCTTAATCTTAGTCAAAATGAACGTCAGTGGATAAAATCTCATCCAGTATTGAAAATCGGTATTGATCCTAACTCTTTGCCTTATGAAGCCGTATCGAGCAAAGGGGAATACATCGGCATGATCGATGATTACCTAAAGCTGATCGAGCAGAAAACAGGTTTACGCTTGGAACATGTTGATGTCGGCAGTTGGCAGGAGACTCGACGACTCGTTGACCATAGAAAAGTGCACCTTGTGTCGGCCGCTGTGGAGAATCGTTCGCTTGGCGAGGGCGTGAAGGCGGGTAAGCCGTTATTTTCTAGTCGTTTGGCTATTGCCTCAAGTCGAGATGTGAACAGCCTTGTCTTAGAAGAAGCTGCAGGTTGGAAAATAGGTATTTTAGAAGGGGGAGCCAACACAGAAGCTATTGTGGATAGTTACCCTGAGATCAATTGGTCGATGGTGTCATCGACTAATGATGGATTAGAGCTCGTCGAATCGGGTGAGTTTGATGCGATGATTGATACCGTTGACGTCTTAAATTACTTAATCGACTCATTTGGCTATCGAGGAATTGGCATCATCGGTCGATTAGACTTCTTCCTGTCGCCAACTCTGCATGTCATCAAATCTGAACCTTTGCTGTTGTCTATTGTGAACAAAGCGATAGGCAGTATCTCAGCTGAAGAACACCAGAAGATCTCTGCAAAATGGGCTGCACCCAAAGCGATAGAAAGAGTTGATTATCAATTGGTTTACACCATTTCGGTTTTTTCTCTGGTGATCCTTCTTCTTATTATTTTCTGGAATCGTAAATTAGCGAAGCAGATCAGTATTGCTAAGGAAGCGACCGAAGCTCTGGAAAAGGCGCAGAACCAACTCTACAACATGCTAAATAGCTCTCCAATTGCAGCCAGCGTGGTATTTGAAGAAGAGGTTCGTTACGCGAACGATACGGCAAAACGTTTGTTTGGCGTGGAAGATCAGGCGTTGTCTTCTATCGACGTTGCCGCTATCCATGACTCGCTGAGCGTTCGTGATGGCGTGCATGAAGAGCTCGACCTTAACGGTAAAGTTGAAAATAGGGAGTTGGTACTCAGAAAGTCTGATGGAACCCGATTTGTTGCTTTGGTCAGTTACTATCTTTTTGAGATTGATGGGGAAGTCGCCACACTATTTTGGGCATTCGATATTTCAGAAATGAAGCGCCTTAACGAACAATTGGAAGAAGAAAAACAGAGAGCCGATTTGGCGAGCCAAGCTAAATCGGAATTTTTAGCTAATATGAGCCATGAGATAAGAACCCCAATGAATGCCATTATTGGCTTGTCTTATCTGGCGATTGGCGAAATATCTAATCCTGTCGCTCGAAATTATATTGAGAAAGTGCACCGTTCTGGCCATTCGTTACTCGGTATCATCAATGACATCCTTGATTTCTCAAAGATAGAAGCTGGACAACTTGTTATTGATAACGTCCCGTTTGATCCCGTAACGACCTTTAAAGATGTGATTGAGCTGATGGAGTCGAAAGCGGCTGAGAAGCAGCTCAATTTGTCGATGGTCATAGACTCTGAGTTAGACACGCCATTGCAAGGCGATCCATTGAGGTTGTTCCAAGTCATACTCAACCTTGTGGGTAACGCGATTAAGTTTACGGAAAAAGGCAGCGTAGCGTTAACGGTGGAGCATGTTGACTCGAACGATAGCAGTCTAACCATGAAGGTGAGTGTGATGGATACCGGGATAGGCATCTCGGATGGGAACCGTCACAAGCTGTTTGAAGCCTTTAGCCAAGCGGATACCACAACGACACGTCGGTTTGGCGGTACAGGGCTTGGACTCAACATTAGCCAGAAATTAGTGCATGCGATGGGCAGTCAAATTACGGTGGAGAGTGTTTACGGGCAAGGCAGTGAGTTCTCCTTTGTACTGACATTGCCACGATCAAGCTCGGATGCGTTAGCCGACTTCAAAGCCCAAGAACTGCAACTGGATTACCAGATAGAGTTCAAAGGCCAAAGAGTGTTATTGGTTGAAGACAATGAGCTGAACCAAGATCTAGCCTTAGCATTTTTCAGTCGCTCTAAATTAAATGCCGATCTTGCTGAAAACGGAAAGGAAGCGCTGGAGTTAGCTAAAAACAACGACTACGAAATAATCTTCATGGATCTTCAAATGCCGATTATGGACGGCTTTGAAGCTACCCGTTTGATTCGTGAATTCGATATAGATGTACCGATTATTGCAATGTCAGCCAATGTTTTTGCTGATGCGAAACAACGAGCGAGGGAAGCGGGTGTCACGGACTTCTTAGACAAGCCTATTGTTATTGATAAAGCGATGTCTCTGATTACTCGATACATTGTTCCTGAGGTATTAGTTGAAGGTAGAACGCATTCAGATGCGATACAGACAGGTGATTCTGATGAGAGTGCGGAATTACACTCTGATACTCACATAAAACCGCCTGTTTTCTCTCAGTCGAGGTTTGAGCAACTGACTTATCATGATGTGAAACTGCAAGCCAAAATGCTTGATAGGTTCTGCAAAGGATCACCAGACATGATGTCGGATGCTTTTGATAGCTTAGTACAAGGCGAATGGGAGACGTTAGAGCGTAATCTACATACCTTAAAAAGCATGGCAGCTTCGATTGGTGGGTTGCGATTGGCAGAGTTACTCAGTGATTTAGAAAGCAAAGCTCATAACAAGGCGTGTGATGAAGAGGATCTTAAACAAGGTGAGCTTGGGTTAATTGAACTGATTAAAGCAGTTGAGATCAGCTTTGATGTGCCTGGTGCCAAAGGATCTAATACGACAAGTTCTGAAGTAGCCGATGTGAGTCTTGCTGATACCTCTGACTCACCGAGCATCACGTCAGAACAGCATGCTCAGTTGCTATCACTGCTGGATGTGTATGATAACGATGCAACTCAATATGTGACTGAGTTACTGGCACAGTATCCACATTCTGTTGTTCTTAAAGATGTTCAAAGTGCGTTAGATAATTATGACTTTGAACGAGCCAAAGAGGGGCTTGGCGCTTCTGAGTAGTTGTCTTTTATAAATATCACTTCAACATTAAAGCCTTTAGCTCTTACAGCGAAATAACGCGCTAGCTAAAGGCTTTAAATCTATCTATACCGAACTAACCACTCACATTCTGTTTGATCAATTCAACAACCGTATCGTATCGGTGCGGCAGTTTTCGGTTTCGTTTTTGAACCAGATACAACGTTTCCTCAACTTCTACCTTTGGCGGCACAACGTGTAGCTTGTCTCTATCTGGGAAGTGTTCAACCGCGCCAGCCGGTAACACGGTAAAACCTAATCCTTTTGATACGGGTAGCAAGATCTGGTGAAGCTGATTGATGTAGCCAGATCTTGGTATCTCATTAACGTTGATGTTCGCTAAGTCTTTATCTCCGCAAAGGTCGAAATACAAAGACAGATAGTGTGCGGAATCTGGGTGGGCAATAAGGCCAATGTCGTTCAATACTTGCGGCGTTATCTCTAAATCAGCAAGGCTGTGGTGAACAATAAGACACAGTGCTTCTTTACCGATGACTTGGCTTTGGTAGTAGCTGTCGTTCGGGGAATGTCTAACAATGCCGATATCGGTAGTGCCTTCACTTAGGTCATTCAATATCTTTTTGTTTGGAGCTGCTTCTAAGTTAATGCTGAGCTCTTGGTGTTGCTGCTGAAGTTCAAGAAGCTTGGGATACAGACGCAAAGAGAGTGAACCAGAGCAAGACAAGTGACATTGCCCAGCATAAGGATTATCAAAACTCAGAGACTCAAAAATATCTTCTTGGTCTTTCTCTAGTTTGAGCGCATAGCGATACATAATTCGACCTTGTTCGGTCAGCTCGAAGCTCTTATTTTCTCGAGAGAGCAGGTCACAATTACAAGCTTGTTCAAGCTTCTTGATGTGTTGGCTGACTCCAGGTTGTGTCATGTACAACTTTTCGGCCGTTTGGGTGAAATGACCAACTTCAACCAGAGTCTTAAACGTATTGAGCCAAAGTGGATTAATCATACTCACCTTCAAATACTAAAGCCTATAAATAACAAAGCCAATAAATAACAGAAAATTATTATTATCTTAAGTAATGATAATTTCAACTCTATCGTCTTAAGTAACGCTAATCAAAGTCATATGTTGGTAACACTTTATATTGGTCTATTGGTCTAT
>NZ_JBFRTR010000157.1:0-4827 GCF_041474215.1 Vibrio sp. 10N.222.52.C12 | reverse complement strand
GTGTGACGATCTGGCTCCTTTTTAGTTTGAACTATTAGAAACACAACTAACCTTGCTGCATCTTCTCCCAAATCGTCGGAGAGCCAATATAGTCTTGAACCGTAGTGATGAATTCTTTGACTAGTTTGGTTTGCTTACGGTGCGGATAGACAGCGTAGATTGCGGTATCAATCGTAGAGATCGGATAATCCGGCAGTAAAGTGACCAAGCCAAGTTCTTTCATTGAGGCATACAGGTTTGATTGATCAAGGAAGCCATAACCTAGACCATCTTTCACACAAGACACCATAGTACGAACATCACTCACCTTATAGTTGCCACGAATCGTTAGGCTCTGGAAGGTATTACCTCCCGGCTCTTCACTAATGCGCAGATGGTCGACCGTCATATCACCATTGGTATAAATCACCGCAGGTAGAGCGAGTAGATCTTGTGGCGTTTTCGGTTCACCGTGCTGCTTCACAAAATCGTTTGACGCGACCAACATGAAATTACTGTCGGCAATCTTCTTCGCAATCAAATTCGATTCAACAAGCTTACTGAAGCGAAACGCGATATCAAACTGCCCTGCAATGATATTGGCGATCTTATCGTCTAGTGAAAGTACGATCTGAACATCTGGGTACTTTCTCATGAACTGAGTGATGATAGGTTGCAAATATTGCTGCCCAAAATAGATCGGTGAAGTAATTCGTAGCACACCTTTGGGTTCAGACTGGTATGAATCTGCAATTCCTTGGATCTGATTGATAGTGTCTTTCAGCACATAGGTTTGTGCGAGAATATCTTCCCCGGCCGACGTCAACGAAAACGAGCGTGTAGAGCGGTTAAGCAGCTGAACACCTAAATCTTGCTCGAGCTTTTTGATCTGTTTAGAGAGTGATGAGTTGTCCATATCGTGCAAGGTTGCCGCTTTGGTAAACGACCCTTGTTGAACCACATCTAAGAACAATAACAACTGATTGGTATTTGGCACTGCGCCTCTCCTGAAATAAAACTCGACTAGCGTTCGTCTTTAGGGGTATCCATCACAACCATAGTCGTAATAGATTGCACCTGAGCACATTCCCCAAGCACATCGGCATGAAACTTCTTATAGCCCGGTAGATCTTTGGTTTCTACCCTTAGCAAGTACTCGTTGGCACCGGTAATGTTGTGACACTCCACCACCTCTTTTTCCATACTGACGTGCTGTTCAAACTCCAGCTGAGCCGCTTTGCTGTGGCTTGATAAACCAATCGAAACATAAGCAATAAAACCTACCCCCATCAGCCCATTATCTAGAACCGCACGGTAACCTTGAATGATACCTTTACGCTCAAGATCCTGGACGCGCCTTAAGGTCGCAGAAGCCGACAAGCCAATCCGTTCTGAAAGCTCAATGTTGGAGATTCTGCCGTCCAATTTAAGCTCTTGCAATATCCTTTCGTCAAATCTATCCATAAGTACTTATTATTGTGCATTTAGTGATAATAGAGGAAATAAAAGCACATAATTGCCTCACTTTCCACCTACTATGTTTCTCAACACGTGAAAGTCATGACCGGTCAGTCACTTCGTTCATTTTTTGCTGGAGAACCATAATGCCTTTAGAGCAACTTAGCGCACTTGCCTTGTTTGCGTTCGTCTCGACCTTCACACCAGGTCCAAATAACATCATGCTCATGACATCAGGAGCAAATGTTGGCTTTGCCCGTACTATTCCGCACATGCTTGGCATTGCTCTAGGGTTTGCAGCCATGTTGCTGCTAGTTGGCTTCGGTTTAATGGGCATTTTCAACGCTTATCCGGTTACTCACCAAATCTTGAAATACCTAAGCCTTGCTTACCTCGTGTACCTTGCAATTAAGATAGCATTGAGCGGCAAAGCCAAAAGCACCGAGGCTTATAAGCCAATGACCTTCATCGGCGCGGCAAGTTTTCAGTGGGTGAACCCGAAAGGTTGGTCGATGGCGCTGACGGCAATTTCAGTCTATAGCAGCGGCAGTTCATGGTGGGAGCTTGCGATCATCGCAGGTATCTTCACGCTCGCCAACTTACCATCCGTGACATTCTGGACAGCGGCAGGTAAACAGCTGCAGCACTGGTTAACAACACCCGTCCGTATCAAAAGCTTTAACTACGGTATGGCGGGCTTGCTTCTAGCATCGACGATTCCGATGTTGTAACCAGATAGCTGCCCCAAGATGGTTAGTAAGTGATTCCTAGCCATCAGTTTCGTTACAAGTATCCAATAACCTCGTTAAGCCAACGCCCAAATATCGCCTGCCCGCTCGGGGTTAATGTCCACACAAACGCCGCAACATTCATTGCCACTGTCAGCCAATAGATAGATCTGAACGGCTGCTTCTGCGTTTTATGACGCAGCTTATCTTGAGCAATCAACGCCCCTAGCCAGCCACCAGCAACTGAAAAGATGTGCAAGGTTTTCTCTGGCACACGCCAATTGCCATTGATCGCTGCTCGCTTGTCCTTCGCGTACACAAAAAACGTCACGAAACCGATAACCAAATACCACACCAACAGCGCTTTAGAACTTTCCGCAAACAACACAGACACCGCCACCAGAACCAAATAAGTGATAACGATTTGAATAGATGAAGACAACATGACTCCTTTTGAGCAACAGCTCACATACTGTAGCAATTACGCCCTGTAGATTTTGATAAGGATGAGTAAGGCATATTGTAATTCGGTTAGCCTGCAAAGAATAAACAAGCCCTTTCATCCCTACATAACAGGATGGAAGTTAAAGGAATTATAAATATGTACAACCAAAAGTACGCCATCTACCAAGTTTTTACGCGTTTATTTGGCAATAAAAACACCCAACATGTTCCATGGGGCACAATCGAGCAAAATGGCGTCGGTAAGTTCAGTGATTTTACCGACAAAGCGCTGTCTGAAATCCGCAAACTCGGTATGACTCATATTTGGTATACCGGAGTGCCACATCATGCGCTCATCAATTACTACAAGCACCTTGGTATTTCAGACGATCACCCTAGCGTGGTAAAAGGCCGTGCGGGATCACCATATGCCGTCAAAGACTACTATTCCGTAAACCCAGATCTCGCAGACAACCCTGAATGCCGACTAGAGGAGTTCGAGGCACTAATCAAAAGAAGTCACGACAATGGTTTAAAAGTGATTATCGATATCGTACCGAATCACGTTGCGCGTCATTATAAAGGCTTAAACAACCCAGAAGGTGTCAGTGACTTCGGCGCTCAAGATGACACAACGCTGGAATACCACAAAGACAATAACTTCTACTACATTCCCAACAGCACCTTTGAATTGCCAGACATAGAGCCCGCCTTTACGCCGCTAGGTGGTGAACAGCATCCCAACCTAAACTCCCCGTTTATAGAGACGCCCGCCAAATGGACAGGTAACGGCTCACGTTTAGCCAAGCCTAGTTTCGATGATTGGTATGAAACGGTGAAAATCAATTATGGCATGCGACCAGACGGTTCAAAAGACTTCCCTGAACTACCGAGTGACTATGCTCAACGCAATTACATGGATCATTTCCGTTTCTGGGAATCTGTTTATGTGCCTAACTCTTGGGCTAAATTCCGAGATATCGCCTTGTTTTGGTTGAATAAAGGTGTTGATGGGTTTCGCTACGATATGGCTGAGATGGTTCCAGTCGAATTTTGGAGCTACCTCAACTCATCAATAAAGATGAAAAACCACGATGCCTTTCTGATGGCAGAGGTGTATCAGCCGGACTTGTACCGTGAATACATTCACTTAGGCAAGATGGACTACCTCTATGACAAGGTAGATCTGTACGACGGCCTCAAAGCCATCATGCAAGGCAAGGCTTCAACGGCAATCATCCCTGAAATCCAACATCAAATGCACGACATTGAACATCATATGCTGCATTTTTTGGATAACCATGACGAGCAACGAATCGCCTCACCAGAGTTTGTAGGCAATCCACATATCGCAAAGCCTGCGATGCTAGTTAGCGCTCTATTGAGCAGCTCTCCAACCATGATCTACTTTGGGCAAGAAGTCGGCGAACCCGGTGCGGAGAACGCTGGCTTTGGACAACCCTCTCGTACATCCATCTTCGATTACATCGGTGTCCCACAGCATCAAAAATGGATGAACCACGGCGCATTCGATGGCAGGCTATTAGACGAAAACGAAAAACAACTACGTCACTTCTATCAGAAGGTTATGAACTTTTCGCTTGAGCATACTTCAATGACGGGGCAGTACCTAGACTTACACCAGAGCAATAATTTGAGTGATTCGGTTTACGCATTTCTGCGCTATGACAACCAAGAGTTGACAATAGTTGCTGCGAATTTCAACCAACATGTCACCGAGAATATTCACTTAACCGTTCCAAGTGATGTTATACAAACGCTCACAATCGCTGATGACAGTTACTTGTTAGATGAACATATTGAAGGCATTCAACAACAGGTATTAAAAGTTGAGGAAAGTATTGGCCGTTTTAGTCTTGATCTAAAGCCACTAGCTTCGTTGGTTTGGGTATTTCCCTTATCTGAATAGGATATTTATTATTAATTCCCAAAAAGCCTGAGTTTTAATTAATTGATAAATAACTTAATTCCCACATTAAATTAACACTCTCTCAATTCGATACCTTCCTCACATTAATAAGGATGAGCTCTCATCCTTATTATCTACTCCCATCCTCTACGCCTTCTACTATTGATATTAAACATATGAGTTATTGATTCAATAAATTTAACTTAAACCAAATACAAAGCGTGATATTGACACTAGGTTTCCTATTTTTATATATTAAAAATAACTTTATACATAGCCATCACAAAT
>NZ_JBFRTR010000156.1:0-14242 GCF_041474215.1 Vibrio sp. 10N.222.52.C12 | reverse complement strand
CGCCATAGTCGTTTGTTATGTGGGCACTATCGTTCATTTAGGGGTTGAACAAACCTTTAAAGAGCATAAGACAAATAATTACAGGAACTCCCCCTAACAGCCAACCTAATACTGTAAAAAAGATACCTGAATAGATTAATTTCTCACCTGAAAATTGAGAAACTAGCTTTACACTGAGATAGGAAGAAACGAGAAATCCTGATATCACGAACAGTAAAACAAGGCTTATTATAGGATGATCCACACTCTCACCGTAAACCAACATATATGAGCCAATACTCCCAGAAAAAGAAATTACTGGAACTAAGTATAAAATCAGAAACTTAACTACTGTACTCATACTTCCTCTAACGATACCGATATGCTGCCTTGCCCTCATAACGCTAAGCTAACCCGCACGAAACCTTGGCATAGACTTTTGCGAAGCAAAAATGCCAAGCGTGAAGTGTCGGGTTGAGCGCCTTGTTATGTTTATTTTTTGCCGCTGCTGAAGTTAAGTAATTTTGAAGCGTACTCACGCATTACTCTTGCATTATCGGCGGTCTCATCATCACCACATGACTTGCCTTGAAAGCTGACTTTTGGACTAGAGTAGATTGGCAAAATATCTCGTTCGTATGACATTATCGTACCCGAACTGCCACATTTCGCTGCTCTTGCATATTGAACAAGGTTTACGTGATATTCCCGGGGCACTGCTGATCTCAATCTCATTGTAAGGTTGGGTACTGGAAAATTCTCAGCGTGTTGAGCCCAAGATAAGTGCCCTAATTCGTGTTCAAGTATGTGTATTTGAGCCTTGGAAGATATAGCAAAAATCCATGCTCCAAAATATGGTGAAGCTTGCCCTGACAACCTTAACTGATTCTCATGCTTGCCATGAAATAACAAACCATACTTTTCGTTAGGGGCAATTTCACTAACAACTATTCCCCGTTCTTTTAGTGTGTTACTAACTAATCGAAAAACTGAAGGCAAGCTTTGAACTTTACTCTTATCAATATTTAGTGGCTCAATTCGACCTAAAGTTCTGGTTAGAGGCACACAAGAGTTTTTTAACACTTGGTTGGCATACTTGATTGATGAACGAAGAGATTTTTCTACATCTTGCATGGGCATGGACTCAAGCAGCTCTTGATCAACAAAAAAGCTAATATTTGTTTCTGCAACATCGTCGAAGCTACATTCTAGCAGTTCAAGTCCTTCAGAACTTGGTTTCGTTAGAGCCGCTACTATCAATAGGAATACAAACGCACATCCAACAAGTAATTTTTTGTTCATTCACTCATACCCTTTGTTGAGTCGAATTTGATAGAAACATAACATTTTAATATTGTGCAAGCACGAATCCATCCGCTTAACATATCAAAAAGGTCACTCATAACCAACTGAATGCTATGCATTTAATATAAAAGTGGGTCTAAACAATAAGTGTGAAAACGTGCAAGCACATATTGCCGACTATGTAACGCTCGGCCTCATTCTTAACCACCCATAAACTTGCAGTATAATCAATAATTTAAAATAAGCCTCTCGTTAAATTCGTGCTCAATCAGAGTTAAAAACCACTCTTTTTTAAGTCATTAATTATTCAACAAGCAATAAACTGTCTGTATGTACAGATTTTGTGAGGGGAATATATGGCGAGTCAATTCATGCAGGCAATTTGCGAACATATGACGATGCGAGGCTATAGTCGCAAGACAATCAAAGCCTACTGTTACTGGATAAAATACTTCATTCATTTTCATAAGCTTAAACACCCTGAACAGATGCATGCCGCTGAAGTTGTCTCCTTTCTTTCTCATTTAGCTAATCAACAAAAAGTAGCCATCAATACTCAAAAGGTAGCTCTCAATGCTCTAGCCTATTTATACAATCAATTTATTAAGCAACCTCTAGGAGACTTAGGGTTTAGCTATGCGACTCGGTCTCGAAAAATTCCTAGCGTACTCAATCATGCGGAAGCTATCTCGGTGATCAATGAAATAGATCCTAAATATCAACTGTTTTTTCGCTTGTTGTATGGTTCAGGTTTGAGAGTATCGGAATGCCTGAGGCTTCGAGTACAAGATATAGATCTAAAACAAGGGTCTCTCACTGTTCACAATGGGAAAGGAAATAAAGACCGAGTGACAATTTTAAGTTTTTCACTCACTGAAGCTATACAAGACAAAATTTCACAAGTTGCAGTTCTGCTCGCTAAAGATAACTTGAATGGGTTTGGGCCATCTTTGCCTCACCGATTAGGTAAAAAATACCCTAGTGCCTATCGACAACTTGCTTGGATGTACCTATTCCCATCAAAATCCGTCACTCAACACTCTGAGTCGGGGATCGTATGCCGACACCACCTACATGATTCGGTACTCCGAAAAACGCTGAAGAAGGCGACTAACTCTAATAAATTGCGCCACAAGCGAATTAGTTGTCATACTTTCAGGCACAGTTTTGCTACGCAACTTCTAAAGTCAGGCTCCGATATCAGAACGGTTCAAGAGCTACTGGGGCACAGTGATGTTAAGACAACTCAGATTTACACTCACGTTATTGGGCAACACTTTAGTGGCACGACTAGCCCGCTAGACGGCTTATAACGAAACTCCCTCATCGATAGTTGAACCTTGGCTTGATGGCTTCTGTCTGACAAGGTTGTCTGCTATGGTGGCGGCAGAACTTCAGCAATTGTTTAGATAGTATTGAATATGAAAACACTAACCATACTTGATGGCGGCATGGGCCGAGAACTCAAAGAAATTGGCGCGCCATTTTCTCAACCGCTTTGGAGTGCTCAAGCGCTGATTGAAGCACCCGAATTTGTCAGCCAAGCGCATCAAAACTTTGTCGATGCAGGTGCTGAAATCCTGATCACCAATAGCTACGCCTGTGTGCCTTTTCATTTGGGTGAAGAACTCTTCGAACAACGAGGCTTTGAACTAGCCGCACTGTCTGGTGAGCTGGCTAAAGCAGTTGCTGACAATTCTACCCACACAGTGAAAGTCGCGGGCGCGATTCCACCGCCATTTGGCAGCTACCGACCAGACTTGTTTAAGGTAGAAGAAGCAACGCCGATCATTCAAACGCTTTACGATGCCCAAGATCCAAACATCGACCTTTGGATAGCGGAAACGATTTGTAGCCTGCAAGAATTCGAATCCATTCATGCGGTACTCAAGCAATCAAGCAAACCGTGTTATTACGCCTTTAGCTTGGAAGACACCAAGGGCGATTCTGCCAATATTCGTTCTGGCGAGAGCGTAACAGACTCAATCCAACTTGCCTGCCAATCAAACGCGAAAGGCATTATGTTTAATTGCTCAGTGCCTGAAGTGATGGATCAAGCCATTATCGATGCTAAGAAAGTGATCGATGAGCTAGGTAGTGATTTAGAAATTGGTGTCTACGCAAATAACTTTGCTCCTATCAGCAGCGAACATGAAGCTAATGACATGTTTCAAGAAATGCGTGAGCTGGATGGCCAAGGGTACTTAGCTTACGCTAAACGCTGGCACGCACGGGGCGCGAATATCGTCGGTGGCTGTTGTGGCATCGGGCCAAAACACATTCAAGCTCTAGCCGATTGGAAACGCTCCCTACAGAGCTAATCCTGAGCTTCAACTAGAATAAAATAAATAGAGAACAGGTTGAGAAATCTGTTCTCTATTTGTATGTGGCGCCTCTGAGTACACTGATACAAAACAACGATTTGGAATAACTGATGAGCGACACACAACGCAAAATTAAATGGGGCATCGCAGGGCTAGGTAATATCGCCAATCGATTCGCAACGGCAGTCACAGAACACTGTCTGCATGGTGAGCTTTATGCGGTTGCCGCGAGAGACCATACACGCGCAGCCACATTCGCCAACAAGTTTGGTTGCGACAAGGCTTATGGTTCTTATGAAGAGATGGCGAATGACCCAAGTGTTGAAGCAGTTTACATCGCTACGGTTCACCCATACCACCAGCCACTCGCCGAGTTGTTTCTAAAGAGCAATAAGCACGTATTGGTCGAGAAGCCAGCTTTCACCAATCTTGGTGATTGGCTTGAGATGAAAGCCCTTGCAAATCAAAATGGCGTGATGCTGTTAGAAGCGATGAAAACCGTGGTGTTTCCCGCGTATCGTGAGCTCCAGTCATTCTTGGTCGACAACAACATTCAGATAGACTCAATTGAAGCCAGCTTTGGTAACCATCATGACTATGAGCCCGATTTGTTTATCTTCAATCCGGATTTGTCAGGCGGAGCAACACTCGATGTCGGCGTCTATGGGCTTTGGTTCTTCTACGATCTGTGTCGAACGCTGGGTGTGAACCCTTCAAAACCTCAGGTAAAGATGTCGTGTCTTTATGAGGGGGCAAATGTTGATACCGATGCGTGCTTTACCTTCTCTGGTGATATGAACGGTAAGATATCGGCATCAACAGTGCAAAACCTTCCCCGATCAGCACACTTGAGTGGACCTGAAACCAAAATCACCATTCACGAAAAATGGTGGAATCCGGCCTTTATTGAGATTGAACATCAAGGCAAAAAGTCGACCATTAACTACCGAGTGATAGGGAATGGATTCGAGTTTGAAATCGACCATTTTTCAGATTTGGTGCTTCAAGGCAAAACTGAATCGAATATCCTAAGCTCAGAGATAACCTCTCGAGTTCTCGGCACGATGGAAAAAGCACTGATTGACTCTGGCTATCCACATTTAACTCAACCTCGTCGTTAGGAAAAGCAAATTGGGCAACCTTAAGCGCAAGCTTGAACTGTATGAAAAGATATTTCAGGCTTTTGGGCCTGGAGTATCACACTGTCAGGTCAACCAACTGGCCACACTGCTGCACGTGAGTGAACGTCACGTTCAGACCTTACTCAAAGCGATGACAGCACAAGGTTGGATTGAGTGGCCGCAATGCTAGCGCTGAGTTACAAGCCTTTCTAAGCAATACCAATCCGTCGGCGCAGAATATCGCGTACATCCCGTTTCACCGAGAACTCGAAGCGCTTCACCCTCAACGAGTACTTAGACGCACCGAACGCTTCTTAGTGATGCAAGTTTGCCAACGCCTAACCTCCGTTAAGCACGGCAAACTCAGCGGCGATCTGGCTTATCATTGGCAGCCTAATCAAGATGCGACACAGTGGCACTTTCAGATTCGCAATGGTGTTCACTTTCATAACGGTCGAACACTCGAACCTCAAGACATAGCACGCAACCTTAACTCTCTCTGCCAAAGCAAAATATGGCATCGCTGTTATCAGCATATTGATGAGGTCTCTGTCTCGGCAGGCAATGTGGTTGTCGTAAAGTTGAATCAACCTGATTGGCATTTACCGCGCCTACTTGCTAGGGCTGAAGCCTCCGTATTCGATCACTCATCACCGACTGATAGGCTGATTGGATCTGGCGCGTTCTCATTAGACATCTTCTCAAGCAAGATGTTGAGATTGAGCCGCAATAGCGCCTATTCACACAGCACGCCGATTCTGAATTGAGTCGAGTTGTGGGTCTATCCTGAATGGGCACAGAGCAAAGCCTGCGCTCAAAATCAGGTGTGCGTGAAACTGCCCGAGAAAACGACCAGCGTGCGTGGCGATGACCATTCTTCCCAACCGGATTTCGGCTCAACCTTCTTTAAGATTCAAAGCCCGATGTTGTCTTCAACCGTTCGTGAGTTCACCGTTGAAGACACCTCTGAATGCCAAGCCCTTTTCGATCAGTTGTCAGTGTCTGGCGACCACAAAACCAGCGTGGAATATGGGCACTACCTAACTCACTACCTAACTACCAAAGACGTCGCGCTGTGCAGTATTATTGATGAGAACAACACCTTCACTTCGTGGTTAAGCTTTTTCATTCGCTTTCCGTTTGAGGACTTAGCTGTGCCTGCTGAAATGCTAGAGACAATCCAACAAGGCTTAGCCTCAATAACAAACCAGCCAAACTTTGAATTAGCGATGAATGCACTGTTGGCACTGAAGCATTGGTTGAATGACTCAGGGATTGTGGTTGAACTCAAGCAAGAGGCGTTCAATTTACAAGTTTCTGAAAAGATACACGGCGCACAAGTGAATGGCTTCGGTTGGTGCGAACTCGACAAGCTGTGGATTAGCCATTTGTAAGCGTATTTCGTAGCTGAATGTATTTCACAACCTAGCCCAACCAAGCTGCAACCAATCATTATGTTCAGTCACAGCGTAGGTCGAATAGGCTAAGGGTTAGCTCACTAGCGATAATTCAGACTCTTTATAGATACGGTTAGCCACTTTGTATGCCGCCGGAGACATCAGTGTCTCTTTGCATCTGCGCTTAAATTGCTCGACTTCAATCGTTTGTTCTTCCAGTAAATAGCACAGCTCACTCAAGTAGTTAGCTTCAAACACAGCTTGACCAAGTGGTGTGCATTCGTATCGGCTCGACTCTTGGTAGCCAATTGCGGTCAACACAGACTCTGGCAGTTCCCAGAACTTAGCAATGGTGTAAGTCAGGCGAATAGAGTAGCTGTTCATCAGGCGCTTCAATGCCAACGAGTTAGGTGGAACAGAAGGATCAACATGCTTGAAGGCTTCTACCATTATCTGGAAAATGATCATCTTGCCTAAGTTGCGAATTAACCCAACAAAGTATGCCGCTGCTTGATCTTCTTGAGATGAAGAGTCTTTCATCAACTCCTTAGAAAACGACGCGGTTTGAACACTGTGATTCCAAATTTTCTCACCGAAGTGACGCCAGTAAATATTGTTCCCCGGCGTGAAGTTCTTCATATAGCTATTCACTACTCCTTCAACAAGCCCTTGAGAACCCATATTTAGGAATGCTGTTTTTAGGTCGGTAACCTGTTTTTCATTGCGTTTGTAAAAGGCGCTATTTGCCAACTTAATCACATCGGCAGCCATACTCGGCTCGCGCTCAATCACTCTTAACAATGCATCGACATCAAACTCATCACTCTGTAATTCTGCCATTAACGTGGTTACAGAGGCTGGCATCACTGGCAGTTCATTAAGCAGGGCTTTTGGAGAGCGAATCAAACGTTCGACTTGGCAAGCGACAAAATCACTAAATGGGTCTGACTCCGTTCGAAGACGAGACTCTCCAAACAAATAATCAAGGAACTCACCATCGTGAAGGCTAAGCGTATTATCGACGATTAATGATGATGGCTGAGTGGACGACGGCGGAACAAAGATTGAAGACTGAACAGAATCAGTAGCAACGGTTTGCTGCTGCTCTTGTTGGGCAGGCTCTGCAGAGGGTTTGTTTTTTGAATCAACAAAAGGTGAGAATAATGCCTGCAATACCCTTTTAAACATCAATACGGCTCCTAGATGAATACAACATAGATAGGGATATATAACGGCGGTGATTATCGCACAGTTAATTCATAAACCACACAATGATAAATGAATCATTAACTTTTCAACTGTATAGGATCTGTTACTCAACAGCCTGCGAGACTAGGCCTCCTGTATTCGCCAGAAACAAAAAAGCGAGCACATGATACTGGCTCGCTCTTCCATAAATCTAAACCGTGAAGCTGACTAAAACTAGCGTTCTGCCACTTCCAACACGATCTTACCAACATGCTTTTTCTTTAAGAACTCATCTTGCGCTTTATGGATATCGGCTAGCGGATAAGACTCTGCAACGATGGCGCCAATCTGCTGTTTCTCGATACGATTAACCAAGTTTTGGAATACTTGCGGTTCTAAAACCGTGCAACCAAAAAAGCTGAGGTCTTTGAGATACAAAGTTCGCACATCAAGCTCAACCATTGCACCACCAATCGCACCAGACACAGCATAACGGCCATGCGGTTTTAGGACTTCAAGAAACTCCGGCCACTTGTCACCAGCAACTAAATCGATCACCACATTCACACTGCTTTCGCCTAGCGCTTTAACCAAATCCGCATCACGGGCAATCACTTCATCAGCGCCAAGTTCAAGTAACTGTTGGTTCTTGCTTGGGCTGGTAATCGCAATCACATACGCGCCGCGAGCTTTTGCTAGCTGAATAGCCGCAGAGCCCACACCGCCCGATGCACCTGAGATAAGCACGCGATCAGCTTCAGCCACGTTGGCGCGAGTCAGCATGTTTTCTGCGGTCGAATAAGAGCATGGGAAAGACGCTAGCTCAACATCCGACATAGAACTGTTCACCGCGTAAGCATGCTTAGCTGCTACTTTGGTGTATTCAGCGAAACCACCATCGCATTCAGATCCGAAATACCATGGCTGTGGTAGATCTTGTCCATAAACCTCGGTCAAACAAGGCTCAATCAGAACACGCTCACCAATACGGTCAACTGAGACTTCATTGCCGACTTCCACGATAAAACCACACACGTCAGCACCTTGGATGCGAGGGAATTTCAACGCTTCACCCGACCAACTGGCATCGTCTGAATCATCACTTTTCGCATACCAACCGATTCGTGTGTTGATGTCGGTGTTGTTCACGCCTGCTGCCATGACTTTGATCAGCACTTCATTAGGTTCGATTTGAGGAACCGCGATATCTCCGCGGTAGCCAAGCATTTCTGCCCCGCCGTGACCCAACATCTCTACGCCTTTCATTGTTTTCGGTAGTTCGAATTTCATCGTGTTTCCTCGAGTAATTTTGTCACCATATTCTGTGCTGATGCCACCGCTTCTTCGCCTAATACTGGCCACGCGCTTGATACGCCTTCATGAAGTAAAAACAGTGGTGTCGCGAGATCCTCTCGCAGGCTCTGCTTGCCTATTAGCAAACGAACTTGTTCTTTATGCTGTGTAACCGCTTGGCTGATAAGCTCATTATCGGGAAACGCGGCCATCGCATTCATCGACATGCACCCATGTGGCGCATACTCTTCTAACCATTGTTGGAGCTTGTTGAAGATATGAGTAACCGATGCGAGCCCCTTTTCAGGCGACGTTTCCAACAAGAAATCTAAGTAGCGTTGGTGTCGATATTCCAAGGCACCAACGATCATCGCTTCTTTTGAAGGGAAATGTTTATACAAGGTTCTTAGGCTTACATCGCACGCCGTTTTCAGCTGTGCAACGCTCGGCTCAGCAAAACCTTGCTGGCTAAATGCCACCTCTAAGCTTGCTGCAATCTGTTCTCTCAACATAGTGCTCTCTCAATACCCGACAAAGGGTAGAATGATTGTTCTACCTACAGAGTAGAACGATCACTCTACCCCTGTCAATATCCAAATTTACAAACCAAGAAATGATAAATTCCACGCCAAACAGGACACGGAATTTATCAATACAGATGAGAGACTTAGCGTTTAAGCTGGAGTCGACTGCGTATCGTCACCAGAACAGATAACGCGCCACAAAGTACCAACACTACACCTAAATCTTGAATCATTCCCGCTAAAGCGAGCCCTGAGCCGATCAAGGTGTAATACATCAAACCAAACAGTGCGCCTGCACTTCCTGCTTGAGATTGGTAACGTACCAACGCTCGGCTCAATACATTAGGGATCGCAATACCAAACGCCATAACCACCAACATCATTGGAAGCAAGAACCAGATCGTGTGTTGTGAAAAATACACACCCACCGCACCTAATGTTTGAAGCCCTGCTGCGATACCAATCAGAGACATTGAAGACACTTGTCTCTTCAACAATGTCTTGTTCACCAAGCTTCCCAACAGAGTCCCGAACCCAAGCACAATGCCGCTGTAGCCAAACTGCTCAACGCTAAATCCAAGTTGAATGAAGGCAAATGAACCCAATTGATAATAGGAAAACAGTGCAATATTGAACGACGCAACCAGCAACGCAGACATCCATATATCGCTATCTTTGATCATGTGAATACTGAGTGACTTTAACTGCAATGGCTGCTTAGATTGTTGCGTTTCAGGCAATGACCATAGGCTATGTGCCAACAACGCTAACACCATAATAAACAAGGCAATAAACACATATTGATGCCCGCCCGCTTGGCTTAGTTGACCGCCAAGAAGCAGCCCGATGATTGGACTAATCGACAGCCCCATCCCCATGTAACCAAACACCTTGGCCAGTTCCGCGCCGCTAAAGGCATCGCGCAACATGGTTTGTGTCACAACCGAGCCAACCGCAAGCCCGAAAGCACCTATGGCTCTGGCTATCATCAACCACGTAAAGCTGTCGGTTTGCATAGCAATAAGTGCTGAACAGGCGAATAACCCCATGCCCAGTAACATGGTTGGTCGGCGCCCCCATTTGTCTGCCAATATGCCCCATACCACAACACCGAGCGCAAACGCTGAGAAGTAGATCGAGAGGGTTTGCGCCGCTTGTGCGTAACTCACATCAAAGGATTTCGATATTGAATCCAGAGTCGGGCTATAGATGGTTTCTGCGATTTGAGGGAACATCAGCAATAGCACCATTTGCCATAAAGAAGGTTTTGTTTTCATCATTTTTCCAAGACCAGTGAACTTGACGAGGAGTCTAGGGGAAACTAACCTTGGCTCGTTAACAACATTAAAACCAAAAACAACAAGATTGGGACAAATGGCATTAATCAGCGAAACCATTGAGTTTGATGCAGACAGCTTACCTGCGCCCGTAATAGGGATTGCGGCAGAGCTAGGTCAGCATGACTCAGGAATACATCACCACGTAAAAGGACAGTTGCTGTATGCTCCGCAGGGTTGCATCACCTTGACCTTAGAAAACGCCATTTGCATTTTGCCGCCGACTAAAGCCGTGTGGATCCCGCCTTATACCAAACATCGCGCGCAGATGACCAATGTGGTTGCTTATCGGTCGCTCTATTTTGATAGCAGTATTTACACCTGCCCAGAAGCGATTGAAATTGTGGAAGTGAATGAGCTTTTAAAAGCCCTGATCAATAAGATGGCTTTCTGGGATTGGGACGTTGCCCGCGAGCAAACCACCAATACCGCCAACCTATTCTGGGAAGAGTTTTACAGTGCTAACCAACACTCGTTTATCTTGCCACTACCGACAGATCGCCGCTTTAAAAGCTTTTGCAAACAAGTCCGAACCGCTTCCTTTCTTGCCCCAGCCCTCTCGACATTAGCGAACTCGGTTGGCGCAAGCACCAAAACGATTACTCGATTATTCAAAGCCGAAACAGGCATGACTTACCAAGAGTGGCGACAGCAATGGCGCTTGTTTAAAGCGATTGAACTGCTCTCAGAAAACCGACAAGTCGTTGATGTGGCTCATCTGCTAGAGTTCTCATCCAACAGTGCGTTTATCGCTTTTTTCAAACAGCAAACTGGACAAACCCCGTTGGCCTTTACCAAGTTAGGGGCGTGATTGTTGTTATCCAAACTCTGAAGTTTTACTGAGCTCAGATACAAAAAACCAGAACATGAGTTCTGGTTTTTAATGCCGATTCAACTAATCAATCAACACCAACGAATCGAGAATCCCTTTGCCACTGTGGATTCCACCTTCATTTTCGCTGGCAGGTTTACTGCGGATCAAGTAACCCGCGTAGCCGTCTAGCTCTGTTACTGGTTCACCTTTGAAGTAAACGGTGAACAAACCCACTTCGCTGACTAAGTCTGTCACGAGCGTTTGGTGAGTGTCACGCACTGCAATAGTCGGCACGTCACGTTCATGCGGGTACAAGCGCTGCATCAATGCCCACGCGTCGTACTCTTCTGGTTTAAGCTGGCTCAGTTGTTCGCTGATGTCGTCACCAAAGACACAATGACCACCGCCCTCACCTTGGTTTTTCAGCTCCCATTCTTGCTTATCAGCTTGTGTGTTAAACCATTCAATTGCTTCATTGGTGATAGGCTTCATATCAGCCAGAACACTCTTGACCAGTTCGGCTTCTTCTCGCGTTAAACCCCAGCGGGCGTATTCTGCTGCTGACATCATGGTCAGCAGCATTTGCATGGTTTTGCTGGTCGCTAATTGCTGGCTGATAGTCGCGTTCATTGCGACATGGTGTTGCTCCATAAACAAGCGAGTCTGACTTAACGTATGGCAACACACCGATTCATTTAGCTCTGGAGCCCAATAATCTGAATACTGGTAGCCCGCTCTTAGGTACACCACATCAACCGCGCCGACATCTTGCAATAACAAACGTTGGTTATCACCCGATGAAAGCTGACAACTCAGTTGTTCAAAGGTGCGACGAACCGTGCATAATTGCCCACTCACAAGCATCTTCAATGACTTGTTGCGGAATCGATGGCATTGGATTCATTTAGATATCTCATTCTTGGCGGGCATTTGGCACCCGTAATAAGACAATGCTCATTCGAAAAAGACGAAATAAATTTAAAAAACTTATTTCGCCGTTTTGATCATCGTAGCTCGCGGTTTACAGCTGAGGTTCTTGGGTCTTATTGACTATGAGGTCGCGAAGCCATTTGTGGCTTGGTTCAGAATCAAAGTAACGGTGCCAAAGCAAAAACAAACCACCGGGAACCAACTCAATAGGAATCGGCTTCATCACCAGTTCGCCACTCTCAATATAGTCACGAACCGAGTTGTACGGATAACACATCAGCAAATCGCTTTGTTTGCACAGCTTTACTGCGCTGGTGATGTCCGACACGTTGGCGGCTTTGTTAATTTGAAGCTGTTTGGCTTGCAAGATTTCCAGTAGCAACCAGTCGCCAACGCCACCGGTCACCAACTGAATATGACGGTATTTAAGGAAGGCTTGCAGATTCCACTCTTCTTGAAGTACTGGGTGATCATTTCGCATCAAGCACACAGAGTAATCTTGCAGCAACTCGACGTGGTTTAGCTCGGCAGGGATATTTTGAATGTGGGTGCTAGCCCTTTCATCGAGCTCAAAAATTCCAATCCCGAAATCGACCTCACGCTTTAGTAAGCGCTTAAAGGTTTCGCTGCTCCAAGTAGTGCTGTTTACCGTAATGTTCGGCGCATCTGCTAGCGCGTTAGGCATAAATTTAGGGTAAATCGCGGTATAAGCGGTTTCAACAAGATCGATATTAAAAGTACGTTCGCTGTCTTTCGGCTCAAAAATGTCCGGCACGGTTAGCTGTTCAACTTGCAGAAGGATTTGATGAATTTTAGGCGCTAAAGAGGTGGCTTTCGGTGTTGGAAACAGGCCTTTTGACTCACGTTCAAACAAAGGGTCGTCAAACAAAGAACGCAGCTTAGTGAGTTGTTTACTCACCGCAGACTGACTAAGGAACAATCGCTCTGCCGTTTTGCTCACGCTGCGCTCTTCAAGCAACACGTGTAAACACAGCAGTAAATTCATATCACATTTGAGTAAGCTTTTAACATCTACCATGATATTCCTTAGATTCAGATTAATGATGACTTTATGTCACTTTAAATCATATCACAAACTTGTTAATTTAAGCCCATGTAACCTATGAGTTAATAACTCAAAAAATAATAGACCTAAGGAATACTCATGAACTTTCTAGCACTCCCTAAGATTGATCTGCACTGCCACCTAGACGGAAGTGTTCGTCCAGACACCATTATTGATCTGGCGAAACAGTACGGAATCGAACTTCCAGAAGACCGTGAAGCGGTAGTAAAGTCTCTAACAGTGCCTGAAGATTGCAAAAACCTTGATGAGTACCTAGCTTGCTTTAGCCTGCCACTGCAAGTGATGCAAACGGAAGAAGCGATTGAGCGTATCTCTTTTGAGCTTTACGAAGACGCAGCACTAGAAAACGTTAAGTACCTAGAAGTTCGTTTTGCACCGATTCTTCACGTAAACAAGGGCTTGTCTCTTGATGCAATCATCGCAAGTGCGGTTAAAGGCATGAAGCGTGCAGAAGAGAAATACGACATTAAGGGCAACTACATCATGTCTGTACTTCGTATGTTCCCGAAAGACTCAATCAAAGATGTAATCGACGCTGGTAAACCATACCTTGGTAAAGGCGTGGTTGCGTTTGATATTGCAGGCGGTGAAAAGCCGGGCTTCTGCGCTGAATTCCCTGAGTACACGCAATACGCTATTGAACAAGGCTACCGTGTGACGGTTCACGCAGGTGAGCAATGGCATGGTCAGAACGTTTACGATGCAGTCACACTGCTTGACGCTGAGCGTATCGGCCACGGTGTCCACATCCAAGGTAACGAAGACGCGTACAACATCGTTAAAGAGAAGCAGGTTGCGCTTGAAACTTGCCCAACAAGTAACGTGCAAACTAAATGTATTCACAAATTCAGCGACCACCCAATTGCTGAATTCAAGAAAGACGGCATCGTTGTAACGATCAACACAGACAACCGCACTGTGTCGAACACAACCATGACCAACG
>NZ_JBFRTR010000155.1:0-31371 GCF_041474215.1 Vibrio sp. 10N.222.52.C12 | reverse complement strand
ACAATTTTGTTTGTAGTTGAAATATTCCCTTCAACTTCAGAACTTTCAATAGTGATGGTTTCATTCGTGCTCGTTAGCTCACCAAACACGACCGACGCCTCCATTACAATTTTGTTTGTAGTTGAAATATTCCCTTGAACTTCGGAACTTTCAATCGTTATAAGGGAATTTTTACTACTTATATCTCCATCTACCTCAGAATGGCTCAACTCCACCTCATTGCTCGCGGTAATGTTACCGGAGACTTTAGAGTCAGATATCTCTACCTCGTTGTTTTTAGAGTCAATAGCCCCCACAACATTGCTATTGTGGATTTCAATATCACCTCCAGTCTCAATAAAGCCCTCAACAGATACTGAATCAAAATCAACAGGTGTACTATTACCAACAAAGCTACCAAACAGCTCTGAAAGGTTGGTTGAGTAACTTTTCCACTCAAAATCACCATAACTCGCTTCTAGATCGATTGTGGCGGACGAATTTCCTACTTTATTCTTGCCTTCAAATTGAAAGCCACCGTCTGCAATTAATACAGCATCAATATCAGATGAAAGAGTATCCCCTTTACCAAGCTTAACGATGCCATAATTACATTTATATTGGTTGCCGTTAACGGACCAGCTATTACTAGTACAAGTGGGACGGTTCACTTGAAGGACATAATCCGTAGCTAATGATGAAAAAGAGACGTTAAGTAGCACTAATATGAAAAAAAATCTAATTATCATCTCGAATACCAACCTCTACTATTCGTTGTAAAACCAAGCTTCCAACCGAACAACTTCCTTTCGAGATTAGTTGATATACATTGATACCGTTGTCTAAAACTCCAATAGACTGACAACTGACTTCCGCCCCACATTGAGCTAGCCCTTCACCTGAAAAGCTTATGCTTTGGGTGGTAGAAGCATGACAACTACCTTCTGTCGTGGTTTGATAAAATCGGCTAATGTCTATTTGTGCACCAGATCGCGCGGCCATTTCAGCCCGAGTACCAATCAGGCTTGAAATTAATTGATCACTGTTACGTTCTTGATTTTGATTGGCAACCATAGCAACCGAAGCCATAACCACTAGTATGAATATAACTAGGATTAAACCACTCCCCGATTGTTTACGGGGCATTATAGATAAGGGCATCATGGACAAATTGAATTTCCTCTCCTTTATCAGCAAACAACATTTCAAGTCTAATTAGCCCATTTCTTTGCAATTCATGTGCTAAGTTTTGAAAATCTGCGTTTTTTACATTTTCAGCCATTAATACGCCATTGCCTAATGCTTCTGGAGAGAGTAATGAGCGAGACAAGGCGTAATTAGCATAACGAAAAATACTAGAATTGACGTGACAATAAGCTACGGGAGAAAGGTAAAAATAAAGGCGTTTACCTGGAGAGCTAATCTCAAAACCTGTAGTTTGCGTTAACTCAACGTCAACCATCACTGCAGCAGAGGTATTAAAGTCAACATTCTCTTTTACCTCTGCAATTTGACCTCCTGTCGTTGGATCAAGACGCATCGTATTCGGGTCGTTAGGGTAAACAATAACTCGCTCCCCTTGAGAAATGCTTTTGTCTATTGGCAATATTCGTATCACTGCTGATTTTGCCTCTGGTGCCGGAAGTTCTTGATAAATCGCACTATTGATAATCGGCAAAAATTCAATACAATCATTTTCAATCAAAATACTGTTAGGGACGGCTTCTCTTAATTCTCGAGTCATTCGCTCCGTGACAAATTTACCTTGTTGTATCAAAGCTTCACGAGCGGTGCTATCAACATAAATCCCCATACCCTGTTGAATAACATTTCCCAAAAATAGACCTACAATAGAAAGCAGAAGAATAGTAATAATCATCTCTATCAGTGTAAAACCACGCATTAGAAATTCCCTTTAATCGCAGAAAAAGGATAGCGATTACCCTGAGAGTCAATAATCACAACTTCAACCCTCTTGTAGTGCGTTCGGATAATAGATGGCTTTCCAGACATCATCACCGTATCGTCATTAACAACAGCAGTATCATAAAACACATCGATTTCGACATTGAAATTGCGATAACCCGCATCACTGAGATCGCTATCAAGAACATCTTCAACACGTCCTCTTAAACCATGAAAATCATCAACATCATTAGCTAAGCTCTTTACCAAGTTACCATTAGCGTCAGTTTCTCCGATGTCAGGTCCCAAATCATTGGGTAACGTGCACAGTTGTTGAGCTGGGGTTGAAATTGTTGAGACTGCACATTCAGGCACTCCTCCGTTCACGCCTGAAAATTGGTCGTACCCGCGCCCCATTACTTCATCAAGCACTGAGCGACCAAGATCAGCAGCTTTAACTGATGTTATTTGTTCCGCCGTCTGAATTGAACGCGGGTACAAAGAGGCGGTAAGTCCAGCAAGAGCAAAACCAATAAGAGTAATCACAATGACCATTTCTATTAGGGAAAAACCTTGGGGGCGTTTTTTTTGTTTAACATCCATAGATATATCCTTCAGTGTTAATGCACACTGAAATTGAATCATCGTTGACAGTCGAAGATATCTCAAGCTGACAATTCGACATTAAACATTGCAGAGCTCGGCCCGAACTATCAAAATCAAGGTACGGAACATTGGTATCAGTTTGTAGCTTAAAGGCCACTTTATTCTGTGTGCCATCAACAAAACTGGGATCTGTAACGTCAGAAGGAAATACCTTGGAGCACATATCTTCAACACTAGAGGGAGACACCTGAATAGCTTGAGTTTGGTTTGGATTTAACAGCCAACGGTTACAATAATCCGAACGATTCATCGCACGGTTTTGTACTAATCGTAATGCGGCTAACACTTCGCTTTGAACAAGATAGGTAGAAAAAGAAGAGGAGCCAACATAACGGCTAGATGCGAACAGGGAAACAATACCAATCAATATAATAACGATGATCAGCTCTACCAGAGTAAAGCCGCTGGATTTGGGGCTGTTATCCATAATGAGCCTCTAACTGCCTAACGAATACAGATTATACAAGATAACGAAGCTTACGATCTTATGTATATGAATAGTTTTGATATTTGTGTAGCAGATGGAAAAAAGGCCAGCACAGGTGCTGGCCTCAATTTTAACTGATGTGCTAAGGAGCACAGTTTGAGTCTTCTACCATGTTTGCTGTTGCTTCAACGTTAGCAGCTGTTGCTTGGGTATATACAACACAGTTAGTAGTGTATCCATTAATACCAAACAATGCTGATGTAGCGCCGCTTGTCTTAATAAATTCAAAGTCCTCATCAGTACCAACACCTTGAACGATTGCTGAGATTGCTGTCGATGACGCTTCAGGATATCCAAAAACAGTCTGAATACTTTGAGTACCAAAACCAGTGCTAACTGCACCTGAAGTAGATTCAATACCTGCGATTGCAGCCTTACCGTAAATAATACCTGAAGCGCCTTGAATAGCCCCAGCTAGACCTTCAAGAGTTGCATTTTTTGCATCATCTTGCAGGTTTAGGAAACGTGGTGCCGCAGTTACAGCAAGAATACCCAGAATAACAATTACAACCACTAGTTCGATTAGGGTGAAACCGCCTTGTCTTTTCATAGTTAAGCTCTCTCTATGTTTAATTTTACGCAGACTTACTGCAAAGTTACGGTCACACGACCAGTTTTAATTTCGTAAACAAATTCGTGCTCGGTACTACCTTCTAACTGAACGTAAGTACACGTTGCATCACCTGAATTCGCTTGCGCTGAATATTTGTAATTTGAGCCACTATCGACTTCCGAAATCGCACCGACTTTAGGTGGATTTTGCAGCAAGTTTTCCATCAATTCAGAACAGGTTTTATCTGAAATGTCTTGTGGCGCGGTGCCAGAACTATTGTTCAGAGTCCATGGATAGCCATCTCTAAAATCGGTATCGACATTGTTACTGTTCTTTGATCTTGTTAACCAAAAATCAACACCATCATAATTTACAGTATTGTATGTTTCAACACCAATCTTCTCAGATGGTCTAGCTTCAGCTTCCCACTGTGCTCTTGCCGACAAAACGGCGGTTGCAAAACCACCAGCGACACCTTCAATGCTTGATTTTTTAGCCTCATCTGTCACGTCGAGGAAGCGGGGTAAAGCAGCTACCGCCAATAAACCAACGACTACGATGACGATGACTAATTCGACAAGGGAGAAACCCTTTTGATTCTTAAGCATTTTCTACCTACTCATCTAATTATTAACGCGCATTATACATTCGCGCACGTATAAAACCATACAAAAACTGTCAATATTTTCACAAAGCCAAAATATTGGCTTTCACACTAAACCTTTCTTCCTTGAGTAATATATCTATCTGATACTTATCACTATAATGATAACGACAATGAAACTGTATGTTATCACTTTTATCTTCAACACTCGGTGAACTGAGCCCTAAAATACTCTCTTGAGGGTATAATTCCTCAAGCCAATAATGACAGTCTCGCTCATCTCCTTGAGTCGGCATTATCCAGCCTGTTCTGCTATAACTTTTAGGATGTTCCGAGCCATTGTCTTGCTCAGCACCCGATAACAAATACTGTTGTTTGAACAGGTTTGCTTGCTCTAAAATTCGCTTGCTCGCGACGATCAATGCCGTATTAGTCGCTTCTTCTTCTACCGTTTTAAAGGCAGAGAGCACCCCCACAATAAGAAAAAGAATAACGACACTCCAAATAACAAAACGTGAGCGTTGTAGGTTATTTAGCATTCCCTAGCCTTTGATTGCATCCAGCATTCCCCACATAGGTAGGAAAATACCCAGAGCTAAGATCAGCACCATACCAGCCACAACCACCAATAAAATAGGTTCGATCCTTGCGGTTAAGGTCTTTAAGTCATAATCGACTTCTCGATCATAAAAATCGGATACCTCAAGTAGCAACTCATCAATACGGCCGGTTTCTTCACCCACCGAAATCATTTGTATCACCAGTGGGGTGAAAATTTCGCTATTGATCGCTGTTGAGGAAACCGTACTACCGGCTTCTATTGCGGCTTTCATCGCCTGAACTCTCAACTCAAGAAATCGATTATCCAACGCTTCCGCAGACAACGACAGTGATTGGTTCAGTGGTACACCGGCTTTTAGCATCAAGGCGAATGTGCGTGAAAAACGCGAAAGTAGCGCTCGATTCACTACCCCACCAATCACGGGTATTTTTAAGCGTAACCTGTCCCACTTTTCCAATCCTTTGTCTGTCTTAACCCATGCTTTGAAAGCAAAAATAAGACCAAAGATAACCGCGAGCATTAAGCCCCAGTAATTAACAAAGAACTCCGACATGCCAATTAAGATACGAGTTGGGAGCGGCAGATCGACACCAAAGCGCGCAAACATACTAGAGAACTGTGGAATAACCTTAATATTGAGAATGAACATCGCGACCAAAATAAAGCTGATCACGAACGTTGGATAACGCATCGCAGTCTTGATTCTCTTACGAGTCTCGACTTCTTGCTCATAGTATCCAGCTAACTGCAGTAGAGCCTGATCTAGACGACCGGTATTTTCACCAACCCCTATCATAGAAACAAACAGCGGACTGAACACCTTGGGATGCATCTGCATCGATGCTGATAATCCACGGCCATTGGTTAGCTCAGCAACCACGTCTTCTAAGGCTGCTTTCAACTGCTTATTTTCACAGTTTTGGGTCAGGCCTTTCATCGACCTTAATAGTGGTACACCCGCCTTGGTTAGGCTGTATAACTGTCGACAAAATAGAACTAAGACTTCAAGCGGAACATTTGGTGAAAACAGACTCGATACATCCATATCCAGCACTGAACCACCACTTTTACCCAGCTTGATTGAAGTGGGAATAATCCCCTTACTCATCAAACTTTCTGCGGCAAGATCTTCGTTATTCGCATCTAACTGACCAGTAACCTGGCTGCCATCAGAACTGCGACCTACATAACGATACGTTGGCATATCACTCTACCCCTACAGATAAATTGGGTCAGTGGCACCGGAAGCATCGCCTTCACCAAGATGCATGATCTCATCAAGGCTCACGACACCTTGCAAAGCTAACTCCATCGCAGAAGCCAACAACGGTTTGTAGTTTTTAGACCGCCTTGCCGTTTGAGCAAAGCCAACCGCATCATTGGCTCTGAGTGCATCCATCATGTCTTGCTCTAGCTCCAACATTTCAAAGACACCAATACGCCCTCGATAACCGGTTAGGTTACAGTTCTGGCAGCCACGACCTTTCATGAATGGCACAGCCACTTGATTAGGAAAACGTACGCTCAACCACTGCTTACGAGGTTCATCCAATTCATCCTCAACCTTACAATCGGTACACACTTTACGAACTAATCGCTGTGCCACTACCGCTCGAACCGCACTCGCGACCAAATAACCGGGAGCACCCATGTCCATCATACGCAGCGCACTGTCTACAGCATCGTTGGTATGCAGCGTACTTAAGACTAAGTGGCCAGTCAGTGCGGCTCTCAAGCCAATCTCAACGGTTTCGTGGTCGCGCATCTCACCAATAAGGATGATATCGGGATCCTGACGAAGGAAAGTTCTGAGGATAGTAGAGAAATCGAGATTGATCTTAGGGTTTACCTGAACTTGGTTCACACGAGGAAGGCGGTATTCCACCGGATCTTCCGCGGTAATGATCTTTTTGCCCGGCTCGTTTAATTCGCTTAGCGCACCATAAAGGGTGGTTGTTTTACCTGAACCCGTCGGGCCAGTGACCAAAATCATGCCATGTGGGCGGCGTAACTGTTGACGAAGTCGAACCAACAGATCACTTGGTATACCTGACGCCTCTAACTTACGAAGGCCGGCTGATTGGTTGAGAAGACGCATAACCACAGACTCACCATGTTGCACGGGCATAGTCGACATACGAATATCAACAGACTGACCTTTGGCTCGAATGTTAAAACGACCATCTTGAGGGAGACGCTTCTCTGAGATATCGAGGTTTGCCATTAACTTCAAGCGCAGTACGAGTGCAGAAGCAATATTGACTTCATTCAGCAGTGTTTCATGCAGCACGCCATCAATACGCTGGCGAAGACGCAATACGTTTGAATCTGGCTCAATATGAATATCAGATGCACCGACTTGGATTGCATCTTCAAATAGCGAGTTGATCAGCTTAACGACCGTAACTTCGTCACTGTCTTCACCAGCAATATCAAAATCAAAGGCGTCATTGACTTGGTGTTCGGCATGAAGCTGCTCAGCGAAAGACGCTATTTCTTTGGTTCGGCGGTAATAGCGATCAAAGCCATCCACTAATTGTCTTTCTTGAGCGACAACGAATTCAAGCGCGTAGTCACCTAATTGGCCAAGTAATGATTCCTGAGCAAACAAGTCCGCAGGATCACTCATGGCGACACGTAACGTATCGCCTTGGCGTCCAATCACCAATGCACGAAGACGACGAGCATGTACTTCAGGTAAAAGCTGCACCGCTTCAACATCAACAACGGCTCGACTTAAATCAATCAGAGGAATAGCGAGTTGCTGAGACAAGAAACTCAACATCTGTTGTTCTGATAAGAAACCAAGTTCAATCAGCGCATCACCTAGCTTACGACCGGTACTTTTTTGAGCAGCAAGAGCTTGTTCAACTTGGGCCTCAGTGATAATGCCTTCTTCGACGAGCAAATCACCTAGCCTTTTTCTTAATCTAATTTGCATCGCCACTCTCCTCTAAAGCTTTGATTATTTTTAAGCGGTCACGCACAAAGTTTTGCGATTGAGATGAGATTCCAATTCTGGTTAAGGCACCTTGGTATGACTCTTTTGCTGCAGAAAAATCAAGTTGACGCTCTTGTTGAATCGCTAAGCCTAACCACCAGCGAGCATTATCTGAATCGACCTCAACCAACTTTTGGTAACTTTCCAATGCCACTTCTTCTTGCTGACTCTTTTGACTCAAGGCCGCACGCATCGCCAAATAATTTTGGGTAGGGTTCGGTGGTAAATGTATTAACGGACTTAAAGCCGCTTCTGATTGATTCGCTTTTACCAGCAGTTTTGATAACCCTAAACGCAGTTTTTCACTGTTGATGTTGAGCTTGATACCAGACTGATAAAGCTCATAGGCTTTGCGAGTATCGCCTTTACCAAAATAGAGAATCGCAAGTTTCTGACGGACATCTTCATTTCTTGGGGTATAACGCAGCGCCTCGGTATAACCTTTCAACGCACCAGTAAGATCGTTCGCATCAAGCGCTTTCTGAGCTCGACCTTGTGCATTCACAGATAGCTGTTCCGGAGTTAACTCAACCTGCTCGATCAACATTCCGCTATTTTCTGAACCACCAGAGGTTATAGGCTCATTAGAGATAGACGCAGGATCTTTTTTGGCCACACTAGCAACGTAAACTGGTTGGGGGATGTCAGTCCTAATCGTTTTAGGCGTGCTTAGAGGTTTAGCCGGTGTTTGTTGTTTTGTCGCTTTTGGGGCAGACATAACAACTGATTCGGAAACACTAGGCTTAGATTGAGCGCTTTTTGCCATCGCAGTGTTTTCTGTTGAAAGGATCGCAGAGTCTAGTGTCACCAATTTCTTAGTTGGCGATGAGATAGGTTGAGCAACTTCCTGAATGCCATTTGAATCATCAACGACAGAGACTTGAACCTGTAAATCTCGAGTTGAGATTGACTGCTCAACAATAGACTGATCAATCACAGGGCCTTGCGATATCGCCCAACCGCCCATCGCTAAGCTCAAAGTAAAACCTGCAACAACCCAAACTAGGGGGGAACGCGTTTTTACTTTAGGTACGACTGCCGCTTCAATCGAAGTCGCTGACTTTTTCTTTGCCAATTCAGACAAGGCGTTGTTAATGACGCTCATAATTAATTCCAACCCCACAGTATTGGCGTTTTAAATTTAGGCTTACACACATCGTACGTTTCATGCATAGCTGAAAAAAGATGTTGGTTGTCGATACTTTTCTTATCTTCACTGAACGAAAGCAATAGAGCCTTATGGCAAAGTTGGTTTATCAATCTAGGGATACCTAACGACGAACGACAGATCGCCTTTTTTTGATTCAAGCTGAATAACTCAGGACTGCCACCAGATTTAGCGATTCGATTATCAATATAAGCCACCGTTTCATCGAGATTCAGCGGTCTCAGTGTCGAACTAAATGTGATTCTTTGGCGAAACTGCCTTAGGTGATAAGCCTCTAATCGAGCATCCAATTCTGGCTGACCTAATAGAACAATCTGCAGCAGTTTTTTATCTTCCGTTTCAAGGTTACCAAACAACCTTAATGTTTCGAGCGCTTCATCCGATAGAGCCTGAGCTTCATCAAGAATAGCCACCACTCTTAAACCAGAATTGTGCAATTCAATGAGCTTATGCTGAATGTTATCAACCAAGGTTGCTTCATTATCGACAGCTAAACCAAGCTCTGTTGCAACCGCCTGGCGCAAGTCTGCCCCTGATAACACAGGGTTTGGTAAGTAGATCAGAGCTGTACAGTCATGTAGGTGATTGACCAACATCCGGCAAACCATGGTTTTTCCAGTGCCTACCTCTCCGGTCACCTTAATCACGCCCTCGCCCATTTCCAACGCCGAGATTACCGTCTGAATCGCTTCGAAATGAGGCGCTAAACCATAGAAGAAATCGGTATTCGGCGTTAAGGTAAATGGCAGTTGTTCAAAACCAAAGTGAGCTTGATACATACGACGACCTAGCTTAGTGAGACACTGCCACTCTATATTGAGAAAGTAAGCAATTACTCTTCATCAGGGAACCACTGCTGAAGAAGATCACGTGAACGCTCCAACTCATTTTGCCAAGTATTCACACCCACGATCGTTGGCTTAAGCAAGATCACGAGCTCAGTTTTTTGCGTTAACTGATTGGTATTACGGAACAAATGACCTAAGGCTGGAATATCACCGAGGAATGGAACTTTAGAGGTCACATCACTGGTGTTGGATTTCATCAAACCACCAATAACAACCACATCGCCATCTCGAGCTCGAATCACTGAGTCAGACTCACGAATAGAGCTTTTCGCCAAAGGAAGCTGCACCACACCCGTTGTAGAACCAAGGTTGAGCTCTTTCACTTCTTCCTCGACCTCAATAACGGCTGGGTGAACATGTAAGAATACGCTACCTTTATCATCTATCTGAGGGGTCACATCTAAGGAGATACCCGAAAAGAACGGAGTTAACTCAACCTCAGGTGCGACGTTCGCGTTGTCACCACTGCCTACCGCGCTAGATAAATCCGTCACGTAGTATTCGTCAGTACCCACTTTGATAACCGCTTTCTGGTTGTTTGCAGCTGTGACTCGTGGGCTTGATAGAACGTTCAGGTCACCTTGAGTATCCATAAAGCTCAATACCGCTTCAAAACTGCCATCTGAGATCGTTACGTTGGTTTGCCCGCCTAACAAAGAGCTGATCGCATCTAATGGAGGCAAAGTTCCACCAGGTCGATCAATTACCACACCGCCGCTGCCAATCGACTTAGATAAATTAGACCAGCTAATACCTTGTTGGTAACCATCACTCAAGGTTACTTCCATGATTTTGGCTTCTAGGATAACTTGACGCTGCAGGCGTTTTTGAGAAATACCTAAGAACTCTCGAACCTCACGAATTTCGTCAGGGTAAGCACGCACTGTAATCACACTCGCTTGCGGGGTCACGACAACGCTTTGCCCATCGCCCGAGCCAATTAAGTGAGCAACCGCCGCTTCAAGCTGTGGCCAAAAATCACTTTCAGAGGTCGTTTCAATCTCTGTACCACCATTCGATGTCGAGTTTGATGAATTAGAAGAGTTAGATGAATTTGACGAGTTTGAGTTCGAGTTTGAAGAGCTCGATGAATTCGAATCTGAGTTAGAGATCGTGCCGGTGGTGATCGTCGTTAGTGAGCGACCAGAACGCTTAACTTGTAAGTAATCGACAGGGATCGTTACGGTGCGAAGACCGGCAGGATAAACTTGAATCACTTTGCCACGCTTTTCAATATCGTAGCCATACATATCTTGAGCAACAGCCAGTACCTCATCTAACGTCACGTCCGTTAGATTAAGCGTAAGGTTTCCAGACACACTTGGGTGAATAGCCGCACTATATTCCGTACCTTTCACTAAGCTGGCAAAAAAAGTTCTCGCTTCAACGCCTTTTGCCTGAATACGAAAACGCTTAACCGTTTCCATCCCCGGAGACATCGAGTCAGAATTAAGCTGAGGCATAAGGTCATCTTGAACCGACGAAGGCAGCTCATGAAGCGCTCTGCTATTGGCTTCATTAATTGATTCGTTTAAAGACTCTTTAATCTCAACAGGATCTCTATGCCCCATCGAACAGCCGACTAAAGATGACACTAGGATTGCTACTACAAGTTTACGCATGTCTTCACTCTAACCTTAATTATTCTTAACATCTAAAGAGAACATCTCTAATTTCCACTGCTTAGAGCTTCTCTGCAGAGTGACGTATTCTGGATCTATGTTCTTAACTCGGTACCCTCTGATCGTTTCCCCTTGTCCGAGAATCTGACCATTCATAATCGCATAGCAAGGCGTATCTCCCTTACACACGATGCTTTCTAAAGAAGGCAAGCGATAACGAGTTGGTGCTTTCTTAGCAGGCGCCGTTTTCTGTTGAGGTGAAAGCCAGCCTAATGGCGCCGTGGGATCTTGCTCAGCCCACACAAAAGAGCTACTAAATAGCAAGGACAACAAAAGAGTTCTAACCACCGATAAACTCCTGTCTAGTACCTAATGTGTAAACCTCGAACACCAGTCGAGCTTTAGGATATTCTTCTACTGAGTATTCAAATGTGCGCCAGTAGTAACTCACAGGTAGAGACTCAAGTGCTTGAAGGTAAGCTGAGATATCAAAGTAACTGCCGGTTAGCTCCATTCTTACAGGGTGAAGAAAGTAGCCTGAATATTCGCTGGTCTCTTTATTGTTCGAAATCGCTTCTGGTTTTAATGACTCTAGCGATTCAAGCTTTAGTCCATTACCGGCGTTAAGAACGCTCTCCAGTAACTGCGACATTTGAGAAGGTGTGATTAATCCATCAACAATCTGAGAAAGCTGAAGAGAGAGATCTTGGCTCTCCACCAGCAGCTTTTTGTACTCTCGATTAATTTCTTTGTCTGGGTCTTTGTTTAACTGAGCTTGCAGAACAAGTAACTCACCTTGCTGCCTTTGATTCGATTGAGTCAGGCTGCTCGCCTTGGCATTTTTAGCTTGTAGATCGAGATACGCAGGCTCAACCAATAAGGTGAACAACAACATCGATAGGCCAACAAAACCACACACAAAAAGTAGCCATTTTTCTCTTTGACTTAATGCAAGAAACTTATCGCTCAGCTGGTTCCACTGCTGCATTATTTACTCTCCCGACGAGTACTTAGCTCAAACGTCACCACATCCTGATCATTACGGCCAATTTTTAGTTTTTCAAAAGTGCGTCCGACTAAATTAAGCTCACTTTTAAACTGACCAATCCAGTTCGGAACGACATTTGCGTTACGAGCCAAGCCACTAAGATCTAAAGTATCGTGGGTCATGTAGATGTGCGAAAGAGAAATGTCATTTCGGCCTAATTTAGCTAAGGAATTCATGACGCCAGAATACCCGACTTGTTGGGATTCGTCGTATTGTCCAACAGCCTTCAAAGCCTCTTTTTTAGCCTCAGTCTCACGTTTGAGACGCGCAACCGCCGCGACTTTCTCTGGAGACGGTTTATGCTGAGTTAACTTACTATTCAATTGGTTAACTTGCTTGTTAAGTTGATTCGAGTCTTGTTGCAGGGCTGTTAGCTCTTTATCTAGATTAGAAACTTGATACTGCATTGCGAAGTAACCACCAAGCATCAAAACACAAACTACTCCCCAGCTCGCAACAACATTGGTCAGCGTAAAATATTCTTTTTTAGGCTTAAGGTGTTCAGGGTAAAGATTGACCTTAAACGTCTCTTTTTCAGCTGCAAGTTTAAGCAACAAACTCTCTGAATTATCACGCTCACCTTCAACCAACAGTGAAACTGTCGAGCTCAATGTACTGTTTAAGGCACTTTGTAACTCTGCTTCATCTTCTTCGTCACAACAGATTTTAAGCTGGTGAAGCTGGGTGCCTTTAATTTGAGAAGAAAGGTAATCAATCGAGCGTTGAAGCTCTAAAGCGAGGCCATCTAACTGCAGAGCACTTGACGCAACACCCGTTAAAGGTGGCACAACACTGCGGATGGTTCTTTGAAAACAAACGGTATTTTCGACAAACGCACCCAATTTAAAGTGTGAATTGACGCTACGTTGTAAAAGAATGAAATTAGACAGTTCGCCTGCACTGTAACCCCAGATTTCATCTTCAGGAGCAACACCTATTAATTCAACCTGAGCCGAATTAGTGATATTCAAAAGCTTGTCCAACAGCTTTTTAGGCAGGACATATACTTGCAGCTTGTTCGACGTTGGTAACGCGACCGCACTCGCAGTAATTTCCGTGACTCTTTCTGAAACAAGATCTTTGAGTAAAAAAGGCAGTGCTACCGACCATTCACTCTCTGGAATGTCCGGTTTATCAATTTGGTAGGTTTGGTAGTAGTTAGCACAGACAATCAGTTGGACGCTATTACTGGTAAACGCCTCACTGCTAAGCGATTTTTTTAGCGCACTCTCCCAGTCCCCATTAACCACGGGAATGCTGGCTACTTGAGGATCTTGTTCTGTCGATGAAATATAAATGGCGTCATTGCCCAGCAAGACAACTTGCGAGCTACCTTTATTATTCGTTGGCTTTATTTTGTCTAAAATCGCTTTAAAATTCATTCTTAACTACTACTCTTACGCCATCGATTTCTTCGTCCAACTTTGACAACAGATTCCGCTTTCGCGGCTTTTTCTGCTTGATTAGGCAAAGGGATAATTTGTTGTTCTTCGTCGAAATATCTCCCTTGATAGCCGTTAATGCCTAACTCTATCAAGGTATTCTTTTCTTGTTTTGTCTCGACTCCAACGGCAATAACTTGAGTTGGAGAATCACCACACGCCCCAATTAAGCTGCGAACAAACAGTTGGTTCTCATGCCTTTGGTCGATTTTCTTTATTAGGCTTCGATGAAGCTTAATATAATTAACCTTCAAATCCTTTATATAGTGAGTGCTAACAATGGTTCGCCCAGCTTGGCCAACCACAACTTTACACCCTAAACCTCGCAACACCTTTGCCACCGGTCTCATATAATCAAGATGAGCAATCAAGTGCCCTTCTGGAAACTCAAACGCAAGCTGAGAGCGGTGTTGAGCAGAGAGCTGTAACAACTCACTCCTAAACCACTTAAAGTGCTGTTTATTAGCAAACGGGGTAACATTCAGATTCACTGAATAGTTGATAGGTTGAGTTGATTCTTTCAACGATTTCAACACAACCTTTAGAACCGATTGGTCCATTTGAGCTTGATAACCCACTTGCTCTACCGCAGGCATAAATCGAGACGATTTCAATAAACCTTTGTCAGGATCCTGAATTCTAGTAAATATTTCTCTATGCAATTCATTGACTTGACCAGATTCCGGCATAAGATAACACCGCTGAGCAAAGATTACTAAATTTTCAGGAAGCAGCGCTTTATCAAGTAATGTTCTCCAACGAACACTGCCTCTATCAAGCTCATTCTTATTCTCTTTCGGGTAACGGCTCCAGTTATTAATACGCTCTAACTGAGCACTCTTTAGTGCCGTTTCCGTTTCATCCATGATCTGGCTATGACGCTCACCTTCGGTATACATGGTCACACCAATATGACACCAGTTATCCGACTCTAAAGGCTCTGGCGGAGTTAGCTTATCTAACTGCCTTAAACACTGAGCAGCCAAGGTCGCAATATCTTTTGCGCCCTGATGAGGGATAAATACAGCAAAGTCCGCTTCGTAATAGCGAGAAAAAATGACATCGGGATAGCGTTGAACGATATTCGACAGTACTTCACCGACTTCAATAATAAAGCCGTCTGTGGTTTGCTTATCGTTAGCATCACTAACTTGCTCCCATTCGTCGATACGTATCAGTAACACACCGCCTCGAGCACCACTTTCATGCAGTGCCGATTCCAGCTTATTATCGAATAAAACTCGGTTTGCCGTTCCCGTGAGTTTATCTAGGAAAGTATGGGTACGAATAAAGGTATCAAAGCGACTTCGTTCTTGACGAGCATCTTGTAGCTCTTCAATCAATACATCTAAGGCTTCGCTTGCGGTATAAGGCCACTCTCGCTCATCTCCCTTTGCATGAGCTTCAACCTGACCGGCCAAGATCATTCTTCCTCGCTCTTCCAAGATTTCAGAACCCATGAGTTGTTCTTTCAACCAACGAACACCGCGAGCAAGACAGAACAGAACCAATGCGACAGCCAAAGTAATTGACCACATCGCTTCCATTGAGTAGTTGTAGCCAATATAAGGAGGAAGTGCTTTAAATTCGATTCGGTAGCCTTCATTACGCTCTAAAATGAAGCTTTTCTCATAAAGACGATTGGGATCAATTTGTGGGGAGGTATCTTTGAAACGATAAACGATGCCGGTCTTGTTCGAGAGTTTCATCTCAACAATATTGCTCGCCTGCAACATCTTAGGCATCCAACGCTGCATTGAATACGCGGCGTCAGGGTCTTCCATCTCTTTATCTACAACGTCGACAATGCCAACCAAATAATGGTCTAAATATTCCTGTCCAATACGCTTAAAGGAAAGTGTGCCACCAATAAAAAGAATGAACATCGCGCTGATCACTATCACGGTGACAAATGCGACCAATCGAGTGCTCAATTTTAGTGTCGGGGTATATCTCATGAATAACGAAATCCTTTTCAACTCACATTATACCGTATTGCTACTTATACTATAAATTGACGTTGTAAATAAAGCGTTAAGAATTGTAGGTAACAAAAAGCCGCGATGAACGCGGCTTTTTCCAATTTAATACTGTCTTTATAATATATTAAAAACAGGGATCAAAATGGAACTATTTACCACAAAACCAGCAAAATGATAAAATCTCTTTCAAATACAATCTGTTGCATTAAAAAACCGAAAAATTGTAAAGTTAAATGTAAACTCTACACCAGTTCTACAGAGAAAGTTGACATTAATAGCATCCATCAACAATACATTAACCAGATTCGTTCCCGTATCTATCTAGGCTGATTCTGTGAATCTAATCTATATTACTCCCACATGAGTCTATTCGAGTAAGGGTCTATGCTGGAAGTTAATCCTAGCGTTTTGTATTGATAAAATTCATAGCCAAAGCATTGCTCAACTTTAACTTCAGACACAAATTGATGCTCAAACTTGGAATCTATCGCCTGAGGCTTTATCGCTACCACTGGTTCTCCCTTTGCGGCAACAGATGAATAGAGCACTCCATCGCTATGGGTTCCATTAAGAAAAACAGCGCTAATCGCAGACGTTACTTGATATAGTTCTTTTGATCCTTGCCGCGATAAAATATCAGCAAAAAAACGGTCTGTAAGCTCATAAGCTTTGAGAAGATCAGAAGAAAACTTTGACTCCATATATTTTTTGGTCTTTGTATAATACTCAAAGTTTTCTTCGTTTAGATAGTAAGGTCGTTCATTTCGCCTAACGTGATCCCACACCCCAATCATTCTCAAGTTCAAATCACTATCAAGTTTTTGATGGGATCTGAGCACATTAAAACTGTCTAAGGTCTTTGCTCCAGCCTCAGACAATACGACCCTCAACGCCGTATCATCTTGCTTTATAGCAATAGCTCCATAGAAAATAGCCTGCCCTGTTTGATTTAGTCGCCCATAACTCGGAAAAGAATCTGTCGTTTCTTTAATATATGATAACTCTTGAGCATTACTAAAATTACCACTGTTACAAGGACGCGCTCTTAAAACTTCCAAATCCTGCATTGGCATATCTAAAGTCAGTGTTAAGCATCCCGCCAAGTAATCAACTTTGTGTTCTATTTCTATATTTGAAAGGCAACTCACACCACTGATATGATCATTTAACTGACTAACATATGTCGAAGCATAAAGCAACGCAGTCTGTCCACATTCAACCCCAGCTTTATAGTCAATAAGGTCAATTAGACTTTTTTGTAATACCACTAAAGAACTTGCCACTTTGCCCTCACTAGAACAATGTACTTATTGATACAAGTGCTTCTGAAAACCTAAAAAAGTCTCTCTAATCACTGCGGGAGAACCAAATAAATCCACTGCGTCTTTCGGTGTCTTGTACTTCAATGTCAGTAGACTTGGCATCTTCTTAGGAAGAAGTTCACCTTCTCCATCTTCAACATACTTACCTAAAATGAAGTGGATAAAATCTTGCTGATTATTATCGGTGAATGCAGTGTCAATAGTCGTTCTAGCGTCTGCTACACGAGTAGCACGAGATTTGGTTTCAGCCGCATACGCGACATAAGCAAGCACATCGTAAACATCACTGTTTTCTGCATCTATTAACTCTTTCATCGCACCAAGCTTTTCAGCATCATACCCATGCTCAGCTAAGTTCAATAGTAACTGTTCTCGCGTAGTCGCATCTGACCAAATCTCACGTAGCTTATCTTCGTTTTCAAAAAATTTAGGCAGGTCATCAAACATTAGCTGCATGAACTCATGAGCTGTTATTGGTTTATCCCCATGCCAGTACATTACTGAGCTGATGTGCTTGATAGAGCGTTCTTTACCATCGCTAAGCTTAATCTTTACTTTCTTTTTCTTCTCGCAAATACATGGTAACGCACCGCACTCTTTACATGGCTTAGGTTCAGTTGCCTCACAGGCACAAGGCTGCTGCCCACATTTATCACATAGCTTGCCTCCACCACGAGGTTTTGGCTCTTCAGGTTCCAACGGTTCGCCATCCCATTCTGGGTCAGCAAAGTTATAATAGGCTTTTACAAAATCATAGATAGTGAAATAGTCCTTACCATCAAAAACACGAGTTCCTCGCCCAACGATCTGCTTAAACTCAATCATGTTTTTACATTCACGCATCAGAACAATGTTACGAACATTTCGGGCATCAACCCCTGTCGATAGCTTGCGTGAGGTCGTTAAAATTGTGGGAATTGTCTTTTCATTATCTTGGAAGACCTTAAGATCAGTTTCTCCTGCTTTACCATCATCTGCGGTAACTCGAACACAATAAGATGGATTACTTGTCCAACCTTTATGTACTGCATATTCATTGATGAAGTCACGCACCAGGCCAGCGTGTTCTTGAGTAGCACAGAACACGATGGTTTTCTCTTTAGGATTAAACTTATCCATCCAATAATGCACACGTTTTTTCTCACGAGCAGGGATGGTAATTATGCGGTTGAAGTCACCTTCTTTGTATACGCGACCTTCTTCTGGCTCTCCATCAATGATGACACCATCACCTTGGGTATAGATGTATTCATCCATAGTGCCAACGATAGGCAACACTTTAAAAGGTGTTAAGAAGCCATCATTAATGCCTTCTTTCAAGGTATAACTATAAACAGGTTCACCGAAGTATTTGTAAGTATCCGTGTTGTCTTTGCGCTTTGGTGTTGCCGTTAAACCTAGTTGAACGGCAGAATCAAAATATTCTAGAACACCACGCCACGAACTTTCGTCTTTTGCACCACCTCGGTGACATTCGTCAATCATGATGAAATCAAAGAAGTCTGCTGGGTACTCACCAAAGTATGGTGCATCTTCCCCGTTTTCATCTTTGCCTGACATAAACGTTTGGAAGATAGTAAAAAAGATAGAACCATTCTTCGGGACTCGACCTGCCTTTTTTACTTCTTTTGGTTCTATTCGAATGATCGCGTCTTCAGAGAAGGGCGAAAATGAGTTGAAAGCTTGGTCGGCAAGGATGTTACGGTCGGCAAGGAATAGGATGCGTGGGCGGCGAGTCGCTTTTGAAATATCGCTTTGAGATGCTTTTGACCAGCGAGAGTAAAATAGTTTCCAGGCAAGTTGGAATGCAATGAAAGTTTTACCCGTTCCCGTTGCCAAAGTTAACAGAATTCGATCATCACCTTTCGCAATCGCCTCTAACGCATTGTTGATAGCGTTTTCTTGGTAGTAACGAGCCGTCCAACTACCACCCTTTGTTTCAAAAGGCACATCAGCAAAGCGTTGTCGCCATTCAGCCGCACAGCCAAAATCAGTAAAGGTTAATGCCCATAATTCATCTGGGCTAAGGTATCTATCAACAAGCTTCTGATCCCCTGTGATCATGTCTATCTCATAGATCTCATGACCATTGGTAGCGTAAGCAATCCTACATTGAAGACGAGTCGCATAGTCGATAGCTTGTCGCACACCTTCGGAGTAAGACAAAGACTCTTTTTTTGCCTCAACGACACCTAACTTTTTACCTTTGTATTCTAGAACGTAATCTGACGAGACTTTAGTGCCACGTTTACCACCGTTCATGATACGCCCAGGACAGATGACCTCACGACGAATATAGCTATGCTCTGTGCTACCCCAACCGCACTTGATTAACATAGGATCAATCAAATCGGCACGAGTATCGGCTTCGGTTCTTTGTGAGGTCATGGTTATCCTTTTCCTAATCTAGGCGTTATAACTCGCCACTGAATGCTTTTTGTAAAATTGATTGTTTAAGTTCATTGAGATTTTCAACTTTCTGAGCATAAATAGATTTAAGCTTATCTATCTCTGTTGACAAAATTTTGAGTTTATCAGCTATCACCCCTTGATCTTCCAAGCTTGGTTTGTTGAAAGTAAAGGACTGAATTTGCTTACCACTTATATGAGGAACTCCTAAACCTGTCTGTATGGAAAGAACATAGGATTCAAACAGCTTGCTTCCCATAAGGAAATACAAAAAATCTTTATTCATCTCTTGCTTGCATCGTAATCTGGCGACCCGTTGTAAAAGTAAACACGGAAGCTCATTAGCAGTGATTTGAGCGAATTTCATTCCTGCTTTTACCCAGGTTCGATCCATTGCTAACACAATGTCACCATCCTTAAGTAAAAATTTTTCAAATTCATTAACTCTGCTATTTGGCCAAAATTTCGCTCCATCCCAACGGAAGTAACCTTGCATGATGTTGTCACCACGCAATAACTTCACTGAGTCAGCATCTGAAACATAATCTTTACTTTTAAAAGCATTTCCTGTTAAAAGATCTATTTCATCACCAATAGTTGTTTCCTGCCAACCTTCACCTTTCTGGCTCAACACATTCTGTAAATAGCTATCAAACAACTCGCGAGCATTTTTTAGGTTTTGCTCTGCGTTCTGCTTAGCTCTATCGATATCAACAAACATTGTATCTAAGTTAGCTACAAGCTCTCTTTGCTCACTAAGAGATCGTGGAAAGGCTATCTCGAAGTTTTGTAATTGTGTCTTAGTGATAGCTTCTCTTGTTGCTCCAGCCCCACCAACTTCCAACAGACGATCTTTATAAACCTTCGAAGTTAACAACAAGCAGAGAAATTTAGGATCTATTACATCTTTATCGACTCGTATAATGGATACGTGTTGATTTACCCTAGCAGGCAAAAATGTATCGGGAACAACACAACACCTAGTAACTGATGCACCAGTTATATTCAAAAGTACATCTCCAGAATACAACTCTACATTTTTGAGCTTTTCAGCTTGTTGATCATCTATTAACGCAAGATCTTTAGAGCGAAATTGTCGATCATGCACATTCATACTTCGAATCAGTGACATACCTTCTTCTTTATAAGCAGCTTTGCCACCTCTAGGTGTAGCGCCACTCCCTATCTTAGAAGTAATATCACTCAACCTTTGACTAACCCACATTAAAGTAGTCCTCTAAGGTTAGCCAAAATCGCTTCACTCTGTTTATCTAAGGTAATGATTTCATCTATGATTTCATTTGGTTCACGAAGTGGAGTTTCTTCTTCGACATTCGGATTTTTGACGCTGAGATCGAAATTAGCATCGAGACTTGTAGTGTCAACAGACCAAGACTTCTCTGAGTTGGTCAACGTCTTTTGTAGTTCAACAAACTCTTTTAAGTCATTGTCATTTAAAGGGTTAGTTTTCCCCATCTTACGACCAGGATTTAACTCATAGAACCATGTATTTTGTGTCGCAGAGCCTTTTTCAAAGAACAAGACAACGGTTTTAACTCCAGCTCCGATAAAAGTACCTGCTGGGCAATCCAATACCGTATGTAGGTTACAGCTTTCCAACAGTTCTTTACGTAAAGCAACGGCAGCATTGTCTGTATTCGATAAGAAAGTATTTTTGATAACGACAGCACCGCGACCGCCAGCTCTTAGTTTTTTGATGAAGTGCTGCAAGAACAAGAATGCAGTTTCACTCGTTTTGATAGTGAAATTCTGTTGAACCTCAGCTCGCTCTTTTCCACCGAACGGTGGATTAGCTAAAATGACATCATGACGGTCACTATCTTGAATATCAGCGATACTCTCGGCTAGCGTGTTGGTATGAATGACGTTAGGCGCTTCAATACCATGAAGGATCATGTTCATGATTGCGATAACGTAAGCTAACGATTTTTTCTCTTTGGCATAGAAAGTATCATTTTGTAGCGTATCAAGATCTTGAGTCGATAAACCTTCTTTCTTGCTCAGATAATCAAATGCTTCACATAAGAAGCCAGCCGAACCTGCTGCGCCATCGTAAATGGTTTCACCAATTTTAGGCTGAACAACATCAATCATGGCGCGGATTAATGGGCGAGGTGTGTAGTATTCACCTCCGTTGCGACCTGCATTCCCCATGTTCTTGATCTTGGTTTCGTAGAGGTGCGATAGCTCGTGCTTTTCTTCTTGAGAACGGAAGCGAAGCTCATCGACTTTCTCTAAGCAGTCACGTAGTGCGTAACCACTTTGGATTTTATTTTTGATCTCACCAAAGATCTCACCGATCTTGTATTCGATAGTGTCTGGGCTTTCAGCTCGTTGCTTGAAGCCTTTTAGGTAACGGAAAAGTTTGTTATCGACAAACTCCATCAAATCGTCACCGATCAGAGCGTTATCGTAATCAAACTCACCATCAACCTTAGGCGCTGCCCATGAAGACCAACGATACTCTTCATCAATGATGTACTGGTACTCCTCAAACATCAGCTCGGCATTGATCTTTTTGTCTTGCTCTAAGTCATCAAGGTACTTAAGAAACAGCATCCAAGATGTTTGCTCTGTGTAATCAAGCTCTGAAGAACAACCTGCATCTTTGTGAAGGATGTCATCGATGTTTTTAAAAGTAGTTTCAAACATGTATTTTCTTCTTATTCATAAGGCTACACAGTGCCGTATAGCTTTTAGACCTATGCTATCGCATAGGAATATCGATTCGTTTACTCAAATAAAGAGCGTTCTTGAGGAGGTTCAACACCATCTAGCGCTTTATTGAGAGTTGGTCGGCTAACACCAAAGTGCTCTGCAACTTCAGTTTTTGTCACCGAATTATCAAGTAACATCGCTTGTGCTTTCTTGATGTCAGAAGCCGTCAGTTTAGCTTTACGCCCACCTTTACGACCTCTAGCTCTCGCTGCTTTCAACCCAGCTTTGGTGCGCTCAGATATAAGCCTGCGCTCAAATTGAGCGATAGCTCCTATCATATGAAATGCTAGTTCACCTACAGCGGTAGTGGTATCAATGCTTTCATTCAAGCTAATAAACTTGATGCCTTGTTCTTTAAAGCCATCAAGTAGTTCTATCAAATCTTTTAGGCTTCGTCCTAGCCTATCTAAGCGCTGAACAACGACAATGTCGCCTTCTCGTAGCACATCAATCATACGTTCTAATTCAGGGCGTTGCTTTGATTTACCACTACATTTCTCGATGTAGATTCGCTCGCAACCTGCCGACTCTAAAGCATCTATTTGTGAGTCTTCATTTTGGTCTTCAGTGCTAACTCTTGCATATCCAATTTTCATCGAAACACCGTAGGAAAAGGTAGGTTATTTTTACATAGATAACTTTACGAGTTTATTTACACCAAATCAAACAAAATCAGAACCAACATGATAGGTTCTGATTTGTAAATAAAATGACCGTTTTTTTACCAGAACTCATTTAGGCAAAACTAATGATTCTCTGCATCTCTAGGTAATCATTACGAATATCGATCTTTCTTCTCTGGTAATGGGGTATTTAACTGAGGTATTGATACACCATGAGCATATGCATTGTACTGCCAGGTGACAAACTGACTTAACAACTCACTGTTTTCTCGTTTCAAACGAGTATTTTCAGCCTCTAGCCTTGCAATTTTATTCGCTCCAATAGAGAGCGAAGCTGGGGTTTTTGGAGCTTTACCACCCCCACCTTTCAAGTGAATTTTTTTATCGTTAAATGCTGTTTTGATTCGATGATAACCTTGTATGGTTTGTCTTGTATGCTCTAGCCTTAATCTAGATCGCATCTGTTCACAAAGCTTACCCCACGTAAGCTTTACATCAAAATGCCAGCTATCAATCAGTTCAACGATGTCTGCGATGTCTTTATCTGATAAATGCTTAGCCACGTTTCACTCCTCCAAGTGCTTTTAGTCTTTCGAGAGCTTTTGGTCTAGTTCTCATCTGCTCTGCCGTTCCCGAATATGAGACTTCTTTTTTGGGAGCTTCAAGTTTCGGCAAACGCTCTTTACCATTAATATCTAACGCTTTATCAAGGCGTGAAACTTTGTCTATCGCCAACTTAATTAGTGAACCATCAGGAATAGAATCATCTTCCAATTTTTCTATAAGCCCTTTACAGCGTTCAATCGTAAGAAGCCGCTTATTCAGAAATGCCTCAGCATTAACCAAACCACTATCTACTGCTTGTTGATCTCCGCTTAACAACATTTCTTCATGCGCTAACTTATCTTTCAAACGTTGCAGTTTTTCGCCGTTTCCCTTTTCACAGATCTGCTCTTCACAGTTCACACAATCTCGATACTTCTCGCAAGGATTAAGCACATATGAATGAATACAAACACCAAACTCTGTAGTATGTGCGGTTATATTTGCATCGGCATTTATCTCTTGCAGTGTTTCAGGAGTAGCAACCACAAACTCGATAATACCTAAACCAGAATTATCATTGCCCGCCTTTTGGATTGCTCGGACTTTAGCGTTTAATTGCTCTGGGCTTTGATGGTTATAGACACGAGTTTGCTTAGGATCTGCGCGACCAGACCAACGAGTTAAGAGTGTGTCCGACATGCCACCGACCTTAGCCATCGTATTTAACAGATGACGTAGCTGATGACTAAGTACCTTCATTGATTGATAGTCATGACGCTCAAACAAAGACAATTGATTCGTCAAACCATCACCGTCTTTTGTTTTCTTCTTTGTTGTCGCTAAATCTTCATTTATCGTTCCAATACTTGGCATCCACAACTCAGTTGCACTCGTACCTTTAATGCAGTGAAACGCATTTGCCATCTGGGCAAAAAGCGCATCAGACCATTTTATTTTTATCCCTTCACCAGTCTTGAATGGAACGAAAGGAAAGCCCTCTGCTTCAAGGTCTTTTCGCACTATTTCATTCAACTCTGCCATCGTTACTTCATAGTGCTTGCGTACAATTCCGTACTTTCTCAAAAGTTGGTTACTTAATGTTTGACCTTTTTTTGTTTTAAGTCCTGTTTTAACGATAAATCCTCCCTTTACCTCTACTTCTTCGGTAAAGCTCGACACATCAAGCCCTAGAGCTAGACTCACCTGCTCTCTAGTGAGTTTCTGATTCAAATTAATATCAGCGGGGCAAGGAAGAAAGTTGACATTTTCTTCAACTAATTTTGCGAATAACCTCGCATCAGATGATAACTTTTTCAATCGCTTCACGGCTTCTTTGACAACATCCCACATACAGTCGGGTATCCATTCGACTTCATAGCCAAACCCCTTTCCAGAATACCAACGCAGACCGAGTTGCTCTTTTCCCTGCGCATCTTGAGCTACTTCAATGCAGTCAACATTTAAGTAAAATAGTTCAGAACCACGAGCTGGCGCTGCCATCAAGAGAGCAATGCAAGATGTAGTGAAAATATCCCGTGATGAAAGACTTTCCTCACCTAAAGAGAAGATCTCTGCAATTGCCTCCAAGGCATCATCACTGGGCAGTTTTTTCTCACGATATTCTTTACCTATATCTCCAACCTTATCAACCGTATCCTCTCCTCTCTTAACAGGATTTTTCCATGTAAATTGTTTGACTATTTTGTTCTCACAAAGAAAGCGGCACATAACCTCAAGCTCGACACCGCAATGATAAGCAGCTTGAGGGGCGTAATTTTCTCGTGCGAGTTGTGCAGCGTTATCCAAAGTAGCAGGCTTTAATTGAGTGATGTCTACAGTGCCATGTGCTTGTAACAAAGCCTGTTCAATAACACGAAGCGCCTTTGATTCATTTTTTGGCTTTGTTGGGGCATGACTCTGTTGGTAGGTGAAATATGCCTTGGCAAAAGGCATGATGGGGTCATCTAGTTCATATTCCTTGCCCCGTTTTCTTGCGTTTACGCCCAACTTGGTAAAGTTAACAACACCAGTCCAGTATGCAGAGTCATAGTGATATTCGTCTTGAGAACTCTTCACAGGAGGTAAGTGAGGGTATGCCTCACACAATTCGATAAAGTCAGCTAGATTCAATTTATGTTCAAACTCATGCTTTGGTTTGAATTTGATTAATTCAGACATTCTCTAGCTCCTTTTTCTTGCACTCCATTATGACTTGCATCACGGCATAAATTGCGCGGTCATTAACTGCGGCCACTGTTAGGTCATCGGTTATCTCTGCAATTCGGTCTCGCTCATTAACAAGCCACTTTAGTACCAAGTAATGCGGTGCATGACGCCACGGACGGAATTTGGGGCAAAGATAGCAGGCTACAGGGGCATTATCGAAACACATAGAATTAGTACCACATGAACCAATGTCGTCACCAACCTCTCGACAAGGAATGCGCGTAGCATCTGGGTGTTGAGACTGTGCTTCGGCCTCATTTTCAACCACTTTCCCCTTAAAAGCATTGGCATATTTAACCAATTGAGGACTCATTACATCACTGATTTTTTGTGCAAATTCAGGAATGTTTTTTATGTAGACATCCGCATGCTGCGTATCTGAGTGATCGAGAAGTGTTGCCACTGTTATTAAACCGCAGTGCTCTTTTGCAGCCCTTGTACCAAGCGTATACCTAAAGCGATATGCGTTAACATGAAGCTTTTTACCTGTGCGCTCGGAAGTAATATCAAGCTTATCGATTGTAAACTTCAAGACGGCTGTTAAGTAAGACGAAGCGCAATGGAACATGTCGGTATTTTGAAGAACAGGTAGTAAATCGACATCATCAAGATCACGGATATGAGGTAGGTGTTCATATTCAAAGAAAGGATATTGATAATTCAATAGCTGTTCAATTCTCCTAGTTTCACCATAACCCATAGGGAAAAGTGGAAGCTCTAACCTCTCTTCATCAGTTAAGAAACGCCCTACAAGACGTTCAGCATCAGCGATGACATTTTGCTTATGCTTCATGAGCACTTGTCCAATACTCTCAATAAATGCAGCCTTTCTGAAGGACGAACGAAAGCCTAACCCTCGCTGCTTCGCACGTGGGATACTTAGGTAATAGTACATCTCACCAAGTGGTGACTCTTCTGTACTTATGTCCTTAACCTTTAGAGAGGCTATTTGGATGGGTCGTCGTCCTGATGCAGAAAAGAGCTGCACGATTGAGTATTCTTCATCTGTGACTCGACCTTCAGCATACGCATGATCTAAACCTGCGATAATAGCTTCATGTTCAAGGTCAGAAAATGGCCCATCAATAGGATCAAATGAAGCGACAGGTAATCCTTTGTCTCGCCCCTTAAAACGCCACTTGTTTATTAACGCCAAGGTATCTTTCTCGATAACGTTGAAACCCAAAAAATCTGACTGTCGGATAAATGCTCGAAGAGTAGATGGTTTATCATGATCATTTTTGTCAGGAAATGCCTGCTTGAATGCCAACAGACCTATTTCATTGAAAACACATTGTTTTGTAACCTTGCTGTATCTAATTAAATGCTCACACATCTTTTCTGTGTAACTTGCAGACTTATTTTCAGCAAAATAAACCAACGCTTCCCTGATTTCTTCCCTCACATTAGAATCATAACCAGCTAAAGCAACCTCGACTCGCACTTTGACCTCACGATTCAACCTCCAATATTTATCATAAATATCAAATTGATAACCATTAAAGGACGTTGTTTTCGAGACTTCTTTAAGTTGTGTTAACTGACCATTTTGAAACGTAATTTTTTTCATATGGCTACCTCTTCTAATGTAGGTTTTAAAAAATTCATTTACCAAGGAATATCTTCGTCATAGTTTCCGACAATATTATTTTGTGATTTAACCCTTGTCTTTTGAAGCTCTAACCCCTTCTTCATAGCTTTATTATATTTAAAGCGCCTTGTATAAACCTTTGAAGAGTCAGAGCCATCTTTCCACCCCTGCAACCAACATCTCATATCTTCAACTTCTTCATAAGTCATATCACCAGCCTCAATCGCATCCTCAACAAGTTCTGAGAATCGGTCATTCCATGTATGCCTTAAGCCATGAGGTTTGACTTTAAAACCAACCGCATCACTAAGATCTTCAAATACTTTATTCAAAGCAGATAACGACATTGGCACAGCTTTCTTGGCACCATTTTGATGGCTGATAAATAAGTAAGGACAGGTGTTAGCACCGACAACTGTACTTCTGTAATTAAGAATATATTGCTCAAACATATCAGCTAATTGTGGTTCGATTTCCACAATGCGGCTCAGTGTTTTAACACGAGGTTGGTTTAATCGGGAGTCATTCTTATTATCGGGATCACGCCAGATATTTACTTCCATTCCAGCAACACCTTGAACAAGGTCGGTCGTTTTTATATTAAGGGACTCACCTTTTCGACAGCCAATCTGGAGAAGTAAATTCACAATTAACTGGTTCCGATATTTAACAGCTTCTTCTTTCCATGGATTGGTAGAAGAGTAGGGTCTAACAGTATCTAAAACTTTGATTTCTTGGGCGTCATCCAGCGATTGAAACTCACCTATCCCAGCCTTATTTTCTTGGTTGTTAGCGGGTTTCCCCCCCCTCTTAGCTATCAACCAATCATACATCCGTTCAGATTCATCCGATTCAAATAAGCTATCAGCTAGCCACTTAATGTATTTTGCCACTTCAGTAATATTGCTATAACCCTTAGTGCTCGTTGTTTCAGCAGCATCGATCTTGACACCATAACGAACCTTCTCCTTCTTCAGTGGCTTCAATACAGCGATGTTGTCACTCTTCTTACTACAAGCTTTAATTTTTACAGCTTCATCTAACTCTGATTTTTTTTTCTTAAGCCAGCTAGCGATCAACTCTACCTCATCACGCTTAAGCCAATCACCACGAGAAAAACGTAATTCCAAATCAATATTGAGATAATCACAAACCTCGAACAATAGCTTGATGGCATTGAGCTTACTTTTAATGGTGTTATACGCATCCCCGTTGTTTCGATGATGAACCGTTGAGTAAAGGGTTGGGTAAGTCATAGGGTGACTGTTTTCCGTATCAACCAAAACAGCCATTCTCTCCCCTGACTCATGTACAAATTGTCTAAGTTCATATTTCATACACAACCAAACCTTACAAAAATTAGTGGTAACAAATATCCAAAAAACAACTATAAAAAAAGCTTACAGAAATCACAATGATTTTTTGCAAGCCTTTCTTTAATTGATTATTTTACAAGGATATTTTTCTAAAAACCTTACAAATTTACTCTATGGTGAAATTTAAAATGGGATGTCATCATCAAAATCCATTGGCGGCTCATTATATTGAGGTTGAGCCTGCTGAGGAGCTTGTTGAGGTGCTTTTGGCTGCTGTTGAGCGGGAGCACTGTATTGTTGTTGCTGTTGTTGTGGCTGCTGTGGCTGACCCCAACCACCTTGCTGTTGGTTGTTACCCATGCCACCTTGAGCAGGAGCACCACCTTGAGCACGGCCGCCAAGCATTTGCATTACACCATTGAAGCCTTGAACAACCACTTCAGTTGTGTAGCGATCTTGACCGCTTTGATCTTGCCATTTACGTGTTTGAAGTTGACCTTCAATGTAAACTTGAGAACCTTTACGTAGGTACTCACCAGCAACTTCCGCAAGCTTGCCAAACAGAGCAACACGGTGCCATTCTGTTTTTTCACGCTGCTCGCCAGTTGCTTTATCACGCCATGACTCTGACGTTGCAATGGTAATGTTCGCTACTGCGCCGCCATTTGGCATGTAACGAATTTCAGGGTCATTACCTAGGTTACCCACTAATATAACTTTGTTAACTCCACGGCTAGCCATGATTTGCTCCGTCTAAATTCATAGTCTCAGAAAATTTTAGCGCACAAGAATAGCATGCTTTTCTACAGTGATAAATCGCATTCCTATTCTCTCCTCACTACAAAGAATAAAAACGTAACAAATCATGATATTCAGAGCGATGTTGCTTTTTTCTCCACTTACAAACCACTCATTTACTTTGATAATTGATATTCAACGCAAGTCACTATCAAGGCGCTAGAGAAGCTAAAGCCTGCATGACAACGTGGAATCTAATCCCACTCAAACAGGACGTTTCAATGAGAAAATCAAGATACGCTCGCACTTTACACTTTCTGTGCATCGACCCAAACGATACCTATCTACATGTAAAAGAGATAGAAAAGCATTTATCTATTGTTCTCTACAAAATGACACCCGACGAATTAATGCTAGTTGATAGAAAGCAGAGTAACCGGATCTTGCTCGTCGATTACAGAGAGGTACCACAACTACTGATTATTTGTCCTAACCTGACTGTTATGTGGAAAAATCACGAAATCATTTTATTCAATGTCCCCCAGCAACTTCCAACCTCAGAGCTTCTTACCTATGGGGTACTAAAAGGACTCTTTTACAACACTGAACAAAAGGACAAGATTGCTCGTGGTCTTCAAGAAGTCATTGATGGCGATAACTGGCTGCCAAGGAAGGTAACCAATCAACTGTTGTTTTATTATCGCAATATGGTCAATACCAACACCACACCAACCAATGTTGATTTAACCATTCGTGAGATCCAGGTGATTCGCTGTCTTCAATCCGGGTCTTCAAACACACAAATCGCCGATGACTTGTTTATTAGTGAGTTCACGGTTAAATCTCACCTCTATCAAATATTCCGTAAGCTTGCGGTAAAAAATAGAGTTCAAGCGATAGCATGGGCAAACCAGAACCTGCTTGCATAATCGACCCACCTCTTAGTCTGACGATAATTTTGAGGGAAGCTCTAGTAAACCATGGCTATTGTTGCTGAATTTTCTACATAACTTATGCTAGAGTTGCCCTCAGAAATATCAACCACTCAGGTTGAATCAATAATTATTATAGATAAAGGGTCTTATCATGATCAAAAAGTGCCTTTTCCCGGCAGCTGGCTACGGTACACGTTTTTTACCTGCAACCAAGTCAATGCCTAAAGAAATGATGCCTGTAGTAAACAAACCTCTGATTGAATACGGTGTAGAGGAAGCTATCGAAGCTGGTATGGATGGAATGTGCATCGTTACTGGACGTGGTAAGCACTCGATCATGGATCACTTTGATAAAAACTACGAGCTTGAGCACCAGATTAGCGGCACCAATAAAGAAGACCTATTGGTTAATATCCGTGAAACGATTGAAGCGGCAAACTTCACCTACATTCGTCAACGTGAGATGAAAGGCCTTGGCCATGCTATTTTAACGGGTCGCGAACTTGTAGGCGATGAACCGTTCGCAGTAGTACTTGCTGATGACCTTTGTGTGAACGAGCAACAAGGCGTGCTAGCTCAGATGGTTGCGCTATACAAACAGTTCCGCTGTTCTATTGTTGCTGTACAAGAAGTTCCAGAAGAAGAGACTCACAAGTACGGTGTTATCTCTGGCGAAATGATCAAAGATGACCTTTTCCGAGTTGATGACATGGTAGAGAAGCCAGAGCAAGGTACAGCACCAAGCAACCTAGCGATCATTGGTCGTTATATTCTGACTCCAGATATCTTTGAATTAATCGAGCAGACAGAACCAGGTAAAGGCGGCGAAATCCAGATCACTGATGCATTGCTAAAACAGGCAAAAGCAGGCTGTGTATTGGCTTACAAATTTAAAGGCCAACGTTTTGACTGTGGTAGTGTTGAAGGCTATATCGAAGCAACAAACTACTGCTTCGAAAACCTATACAAGAAAGACCAGCAGCAAATCGAGCTAGGTAAACACTCGACCAAGAAAGAAGCATAACGACTGGTTAATCACTAACGTTACTGATTTTAGAT
>NZ_JBFRTR010000154.1:0-22161 GCF_041474215.1 Vibrio sp. 10N.222.52.C12 | reverse complement strand
AAGGAAAGGGTACGGCGACTTAAATGGCTATTTATTTTCAAATACATAAATTATCAATAAAATTCGGTTAATGGATAAAAATAAGAATTAGATCATAATATTTATTTGTTTTTTTTGCATGTTATTTTAGTTCATTCCTTCGTAATGACTAGCTAAAGGTATAGGGTGTGTTTTTAGAGAGATAAAAAACAAACATTTCACCTTTTGATTTAGCTAAACTGTACTTTATAATTAGTTATTATGTCATGTTGAGAAAATCTTAGACGATAATATAATCGCGGAAAAATATACTCTGCCAGAAAACTATGTTCACTAAAAATACGTTGAAATCAACATTAGGTCTTATTGTTACGTCGCTTATCTTAAGCGCATGTGGCGGTGGGGAAGGCGGAGGTGATAACACCCCGCCAGCAAGGAATACCGGAAGCATCTCAGGTAACGTTTTTGACGCTCCTGTGAGCGGTGCGAAAATTGAGGTGTTTGAATACAAGGATGGAAACCTAGGTAGGAAGTTAGCAAGTACGACTTCCGATGCTTTTGGTGACTACAAGGTTGAATTTGAATCTTCATCGATGCCACTTTTCATCGTAGCTAAAGAAGGCAGTTATACCGATCCCTTAACGAAAAATACAGTGTCTGTCAGTAACGGCAAAACACTGCGTTTAGAAGCCATGCTCAATTACAAAGAAGGGCGTGATCAAAACTTAATGCTGACCCCTTTGACGAACATCGTTTCAGGTTTAACTCAATACAAAGTAGGCAAGGGAGTGTCAGGCTCTACTGCTATCTCAGAAGCATTAAATAGCATTAACGATATGTATGGTTTCGATGTCAATGAAACTACACCGATAGACATAACCAAAGGTGGTCAAAGTAGTTTTGCTACATCCGGTCACCAATATGGTGCTTTGTTAACCGCTTATTCTTCTTATTCGTACGACCTAATTCAAAAATACGGTGATACTCAGAGTAATATTTACACATCGATGCATTTGGCTGATATCCAATATCGAGATGTCATTGCCGATGGTCTTCTTGATGGGCTGGAAATAAGTACTGTGTCGGGAGGGGTAACCCCTTTAACCTTCGGTCAACAAAAAGTCTCTAGTGATATTTACACTCACGATTTGGCACAGCATGTTCTAATTGTCGTCAATGATCCTAACTTAAATATTTCAGGAACAGACGCAGACGACTATGTTGAGTTTAGCCGTAAGATTAATGACCAAGGCACCAATAGCGGTACTGGCGGTGTGATCCCACCTCGCGATGAAACCGAAATTGATACCGAAGCGCCTACAGTGTCTAGAACAGACAGTGATGTATTGGTAAGCCTCGATAAAGTGGATATTAAGCTCAATGATGAAATTGGTGTTCAAGGTGTCTCAGCGTACCTTGAATACCAACTGGACGGTGTCTGGTCTCTCGAGAGTCAGTGTGACGATGAACAAACTGCGGGTAGTGAGTTTTGTTTCTTGGAATTCGACGGCTTTGAATCTGGTCTTAGAGAAACAAGTATTAAAGTAAGTGTAGACACAAAAGCCATTGACGCGGTAGAAGTTGATTCGGATACGGGACTCTCAAATGTAACTGCGGCACGTTTGGTTTTTTATACGACTGACGTCTTAGGTAACGAATTAGTTCAAGGGCGAGATGTTGGCCATTATGTAAACTTTGAATGGGACAACAATGCGCCGGTAATTGAAGTAACCTCGGCTAGTTCTATAAACAACAGTGCAAAAGAGTATGTGCTTAAAGGCACTGTAAAAGAAGACTCGCAAGAGATTGATTCGGTAACGGTTTCATTTAAAGGCGGTTTAGATGATAGCGTTTCTTGTGGTCATATAACTTTAGAGTCAGGCAGTGCCTGTGAATTCAGTAAGGGATATTCAACCGATGAATTCGTATCGATAACAACATTTGAAATTAAAGCCACCGATAGCAACGGGAATATTGGTAAGGAAGTTCACGAAGTCGTTCGTGATGATCAAGCGCCGGCGCAAGTGATTAGCTACCCAGAGAATGCTCCAATGAATTATGTCAACGTTAGTGTTGATGGGGAACGCGTAACTAAAGAAGATGTTTATACGCAAGACACCTACACATCAGAAACGGTTCAATCCACTCGTGATTATTTGAAGATTGATTACATTTACGCGAGCAAGGGGATTTTAAGCTCAATTCCAGATGTCGATTTTAGTGACTTTAATGTCAACGCCCTCAAAGATAACAAAATTCCATATGTTCGTATCAGAGTCTCAGATGGCAACGGGGATATGGGATTAGGATCTAGTGCCGACAAACTTAAGCTAGTTGTTAAGTATTTAGTAAGCGCAAACAACGATAATAACTACGTGCTTCAGAAGGTAACCGACACCGTAGCCTCTGCCGCCAATATACCTCACGAAGCTATCTCTGATACTGAAGGACACGTAAATGAGGTTATCTATTATGTTCCTTTTGTAAAAGAAATACTTGGTGACAACTTCGATGCGACGTCCGAGAACAGCAGTCAAAAACTAGTGATTCAAACTATTGACGAGTCTGAAAATGAAAGTGCTGAGCAAGAAGTTTATTTTCGTAGTAGCTTCGACTTGCCGACAATGACGATCGTTACTCCATTTATCGGGGCTAGTGTGCAATTGGAGGGATTAAACTCGAAGGGAGAGTTTACCTCGCTAGGAAGATGTACCACGATTCAGCACTTAGAAAGTGATGGAACAAATAAAGCACTCGATGTTGCTGGATGTGAAACAACAACTGATGTAGTTAACTACGACTTTATGCGAGTGCGGTTAATCGGTATTGATGGTAATACGCAACCGTATTACTACAAGTGGGAGAGTGATCCAGGTACACAATCAGAACAAGTGAACCTAAATAGCGCGAATATAGGTGCCTACTTTAAACTTAATGGTTCTAAGACTTTTTATATTACCGAGCTAGCAACATACCAAACCGGACTGTTTGACTCTCAATGGAATCAAGTTGAAGCTGGAAACAAGACTCCAGAGAATGCCGCACGAATTTTAGACGACGTACAATATGCTCTCGCTGGTGGAAGCGATTCATTCTTTGGTTTCGACCCAACGATCGTTTCGTATGCAACGAATGAAATATTGAAAGGTGCTATTCCGGAAAAACTGCCTAATAATTATATTCATCGGTTTTTAGTAGAAGCGATTTATGACATTACCCAAATAAACAATATGCTACTAAGTAACTCTGTTGATTTTGCTTCCGCTATCTATGATGACTTGCAGTACGATGGCCAAGCTAACGGTATTGGTAGTGGGGGTGAAAAAATAGTTCTAGATTCATATGAATTTAGCTCAAAGTCTTACCGTAATGACTTAGCGCAATCATACTATAACATTATGACTGAAAAGTATGGTGTAGCAGCTAACCTAGCTCAGCGATACGCCGATCAGATATCAATGGCGAACCCAAGCCTCGATGGCGAACAGATTATAGACGGTGATGGCGAAAGTATTGATAAATCACCGCCTCAACCTTCGCTAAGTATCGAAAATGGCCGAGAAACATGGGTTGGAAATAAACGGTACGTTGCTGGTGTTTTAGATTCACGGATTATTTTGGAAGATCCGTCAGGCATTGTCGTGGAAGAAGGCAGTCAGCCATTATTTGTTACAGTGTGGTATAAGAAAACTGAACCGAATACGGAAATCCCAATTGATCTGAATATTCGAGAGTCAGGTGGTGATAATTATAAAAAAGAGTATTTATTTACCCTTAATACCGAGTCTTCAAATCTCAAAGGGATTGTCGAGTTTGCACTTGTGACCAGTGCAATGGATGAGCATGGAAATAGCTATGGTTACAATGGAGAGGAACCACATACGGAAACTTTGTATGTGGATAATGATTATCCTTTAGCGACTTATATTCCCCCGAGCGATGGTAATGGTGATCCGATTGACGAAAATGTCTATTTGAACACCAATTATGTTCAAGAACTCACTTTCAACATTGACGATATTGTAGGAGACAAATTGGACGAGCGAGGGCTCACTTTCTACAACTCGGCAACCGGTGTTACTAATGATTATGACGCTAACTCACATTTTTCAAGTAATACAGAGGATCATTTTAAGGTAAAACTATGCTCTGGAGACAAATGTAGCAGTCAAGGTAATATTATTAGTCCAGAAGATGGTAATTGGGTGGTGTATGTTAATGCTGAAGACAATCTGTCTAATATAGTTAACCGCCAGACGACCAATGCCCCTCAATTTAGTGTATTACTTGATTCAAAAGGTCCGGTAGTAAACGGATCTAAAATTATTAACCACTTAGGTGGTAATACTAGCTGGGTACCTGATATTACTTGGAGCTTGAGTCCAGGGAGTTTGGTTGAAGTCGATATGAAGTCAGAGTCTGGCAGGCGTTTCACTTTGCAACATTACGAAACAGAACCTGAAGAGAGTACTGAGCCGTATCTATTAGGCATGCAGCCTAACGTAGAGGTGAGACTAGTTGCGGAGGCATTTAAATATAATGAGAAAAACTTCTTCTACGTAACAGCAACAGACAGTTCTTTTCCATCGGGAACACACAGTGGTGAATTTGAATTCTTGGTCGACAACAAGGGACCAGTAATTGAATTAGCTGACCCTTGGGTTTTAGACACTAATTCAGGTGAAAGCTATGTTCTTGGTACCGCATTTACTGTAAAGCTTACATCAGTATCTGACGACTCTGATGTATCTAAGGTTGAACTTTGGCAACAAGGTCAAAACGCTGCAATACGTTCAATTGACCCCAAAGATCCAACGCAGCCCTTTGATATCGAAATTACAGAAACGCAAAGTGACACTATAGTGATTGGCGAAGACAGAAAGGCTAACCTGTACCTCAAAGCCCTAGACGAATATGGGTTTGAATCTGAAACAGAAATTAGAACTGTTCTGCTAGATCGTGAAGGCCCATCACTAAAGTTAAATGCGTTTGATCCGGAAAGTTTCTATCTTGGTGATTATGTATTCAATCTTTCAGCCCAAGATTTAAATGATAGGGGAACACCATCATCAGACGGTGTTAACAATGAAACATTAGAGTATTGGACTTTCAAAGAAAACCCCTCTGATGCAAGCACCTTAGTTGGTGAAGATATGAAGATTCCTTTAAGAGGTGAAAACGATGGTGATAGTGCGATTCGCACTATCAGATTAGGTGGTTCCGACATTAGAGGGAATACGACAAGCATAGATTATGTGGTTAAAGTTCAAAACTCAAAGCCCACTATTAACTCGGTTACTTTCACATATGAAGATGGCACGCCAGTTTCTTCTGGTGGCCAGATACAAATTACTCGTGTTGAACCTGTAATTATAAGTATTGATGCTGAAGATGAGAGCGGGATCCCGCTAGTTGAAGGTACTTATAAATATGGGGAACAAACCAACAATATCTCATTTTCTCAGAAAGGTGGCCTTTGGGAAGCTAGGTTGACAGAGGCAGATCTAACGGAAGATGGTGCCTATCAGTTGGAATTCAAAGTATATAATAACGTTCGCTATAGCTCTGAACAAGAAAGGCCTGTTTCCGAACGGTCAGAAAGTATCAATGTGCAACGTCAAGGTGTTGCTCTGTCAATCGTAAAACCGACTGACTTCCAAAGTCATATATCGGGAAGTACCCTTAATGTTGAATTTGGCCCTGCGGGTGAGGTAAAAGCAAAAACATTAGAATGTTGGGTTAGAGAGAATTACACCTCAGACGGTGTGCCGGAAGATGGTTCGAACAATGCTTATTCAGGTGTTATAACTAATCCTCAAGAAAATTATAAGTGTAGCATTACAACTGATGTGAATATGTCTGTTTCACCTGTGGTTTTGATAACGAAAACAGTAGGAACGAATGATACTGAAACAGTCAATAAATTCAGCTTTAATATGATGGATATCGATGCCCCTACGGTTGAACAAGACACATATCAATTTACTGGCAATGACGTTGGTTTGAACGCCGAAGGTAAGAAAGTTCTGAGCTTAACATTGAGCTTCAAAGACAATCTTTCTGGTGTGGATATTAGTGATGGTAACGAACCGTTATTGGTAAGAAATCGATTAAATGTGTCTTTTGAACCAAATAGTTGTAGCTCTAAATTGGGTATAACGACATGTACGTATAGAGAGTTGTATGCCGATATCCTCTCTCCGGGGGCGTTACAGCACTTATACACGATTAAGAACTTGTCTGATGTCGCCGGAAACTTAGGTTCGGATCATGCGTTAGAATTATTGCTTCCAGCCCAAGGCGATTTAGAAATCGCTATTACCAGCCCTGCTGAAGATACTATTATTCGAGGTGAGACCCTTGAAATGAAATTCAAGGTGAAGGTTGGACAAAATTCTGATCTTGAAAATGTCATCGCAACTCTAGATGGTGCGTCATATAATTTGAATGATAACCCAGAGAACTTTGGCCCTTTCACTAAGTGTGAGGATGACTATTCTTGCTCGACGTTTACCGCGCCATTAGATGACAAACTAGATGGTCAATTTATCAAGCCTAAAATTCAAATTATTGATGTATGGGGAGAGTCTATAAGCGATGAAGTCAGCGTAATGGTCGATAATAGCCTACCAAATGTTGACGACACTGTATCCCTCAATGAATCTCCGGATGATTCTAGCTTAGTTAGATTTCAGTTTTCTGTGTGGGATGAAGGTAGCGGTATAGCAAAGGTTAAGTACACAATAGTTAATCCTAAATATGTATTTGATAAAGATGACATTGGCGACAATTCACACCTTTATTTTGATCTTCCAAAAACTGAGTTAGAAGAGTTGAATTCTTTACGAGTCAATGTCGAAGCAACTGACAATGTAGGTTGGACTCAAAATAAGACGACTGATATTGACATTAGGATACCAACTATTGATTTGGCTTTTGATGGAATAACGAGTTTACAAGGGGGTAAGCTTGCTTTTACTAATGATAGCCAAGCGTTCACCATTACCTCTGAAGAGGGAGAGGATGTAAAGGCTGCTTCCTATGCTATAGATTTGGTTCCAGTTTCAGGTAACACGATTAAGTTTTCTGGGGAAATAGCCTCTTCAACAGCTTCAGATACGATGACTTTTGATATCGATGCTCAAGCTGAGTATATGCAAAAAGTAACCGTAACCGATTCTATCGGGCGAGTTATTATTGACCTTAATGTGCTCAACAAGACTTACGATGCTGAAGGCATCGCATCCATTGTTGATTACCAAGCACCGGTCATTTCAAGTATCACCAGTACTCAGGATTCGATGATTCCAGAGGAAGGGCTATATTATTTGGATGTAAGAGCATACGTCTTCGATAAAAATCTAAGCAGTGTTGGTTCTACTGCGGAAAACGGTACCGATGCCCCGGTAAACCCACAATCAATTGAAGAACCGACCAAAGACGGTGACCCTTACTTGATACGTTATCTTTTATCTCCTGGCGATTATCTAATAAATGTAACGGCAGACGATTTAGTTGAACACCAGACCGAGAAGTCACTAAATACAAAAGTTGAAGCAGCAAGTATTCCAGAGCTAACAATATCAACGGCAGCATCAATGCCTTTGGCTGGTGGCGTTGATATTCCACTTTTGTTTACCTTCACTGAAGAGGTTAATCAATTTGAATTTTCAGATGTAGAGATTTTAGCAAGTGATGGCAATGATACAGGCGAGTTGAAGCAAGCATCATGGAGTACAACAGACAATATAACTTGGTCGGTCAATTACATAACGCCTGAAAAACAGAACAAAAACATAACCATACGAGTCGGTGATAATAGTTACGAAAGCGTAAATACTATCCCCGGTACAGGGGATAGTTTGGTTTTGGGGATTGAGGGTGTGTTACCAACCCTGTCTAGCGTGACATTTGATCCAATGCATCAGCAAGTAGGCAAAGATGTACAAGTAGCCCTTGAATTTGATAAGGAATTACAAGAAGTAACGGCCATGCTTGGTGGTAATCAAATCAACTCACTAACTGCTACGGCTGATAAGAAAGTTTGGAAGGGTAACGTTCGAGTGCCTGATACTAATGAATTAACAGTGGCTTTGATTACAGAGCAATACAAAGACCTAGTGGGTAATGTGGGCACGCAAGACAGCACACACTCGCTGCCTATCACGCCAACGTTGGACATCACACCGGTGGGCAGTGTGGACGGCAGCAATGCCGCGAACTTGGCCTTCTCAGGCACCTCGACCCGTTTTGATGGTCAAGAGCTTCGCCTGGCAGTGAAAGCGCAAGACAATGAGACGGTATTGAAAAATGGCGTTACGACCGTAGCAAGCGGTGGGGCTTGGAGCAGTACGGTGGACATCAGCGATCAACCGAACGGCAGCTACACCGTTATTGTGACGGGCACCAACGCTGCAGGCGTGCAAGTAAGCGAAAGCGCAAGCTTTACGCTCGCGCAAGCGGTACCGACGTTAACGAGCGTGACGTTTAACCCAAAACACCAAGCGATAGGTCAGAGCGTATCGGTCAGTCTTAAGTTCGATAAAGCGCTGCAAGCGGCCAGTGCCGAGTTAGGTGGTACGGTCATCTCGCTGACGCAGAGTGCGGACGCCAGCGTGTGGACGGGCAATGTCGATGTATTAGTCGCGACGTCGTCTGATTTGACGGTGGATTTGGTGGTGAAAGATTACCAAGACTTATTGGGTAACGTGGGGGCGCAAGACAGCACACATTCGCTGCCGATTACGCCAACTATTAGCATCTCTGCGATCAACAGCGGTAACGATGTTAACGAATCAGAGTCACCCACATTGATTCTCGATGGTACTACGGTTCGTTTTTCTGAAGGTGATAAGTTGAGCCTAAGTGTCACAGACAGTGGGGGAGTTAAAGTTTCAGATGCTGAGGTGCTGGTTAGTGAAAACGGAGTTTGGCAATATGAACTGACTCTTGATCCAATCGAAGGTGGGTCTGTGACGGTGTCACTACATGGTGCCAATGCACTTGGAGCCGATGCTACTTTGGTTGAATCTACATTTACATTAAATAAGGATGTGAACGCTGCAGTGGTCGTAGTGCCAAGTTTATTACGACAACTGCTTATTTACGACAAGGGCACAAAACTAGCAGCGTAACGCTAATCGTTATATGGAAGATTAGACAAAGGTCTGCCTATTCGGCAGACCTTTTTTGCAAATGTATCTCAGGTTGTAGGAATTTGATTATGCACAGTGGACTTAATCATTTTTATTACCCTCAATTTTATTAAGAAAATTATTGTATACCAGTGCCCAATATTGATTAGTTTAGTGATGCTGAGTCATTGAAATGAAAATTATTTTGTTTTTCCTATTTCATTATTTAGTCATATTTTTAGTCAGATAACTAATATAACTGGTGATGTAATCAGAATGGCAATTGTATAGATATTTTGCATAGTAGTTTTTGGTGTTATCTCTATAAAAGTGCCATCTTGATATTAAATGCATAATATATATAGTGTTTATATCACATCGTTATTTGATGTGGTGTTCTGCATTTTGGTACTTTAGTACCACCCTTTTAAGCCAATTTAGTGTTCCAAAATAAATCCTATTTATATTGGCTAAGTTTATGTGGGAATTTATTCCCACTTTTTTTTCTTTTACAGATGAGAAAATGCTCAATATAACCTTCTAAATCGATGAAATGCTTCCACCAGATATGTGTGTTTGGTCTAGTTCATATTTACTTAAGTACGCAATTAAATGATTATTATGTGACATCCGTTCAAATTGATTTGCCTTTTTAGTTGGTCAGACGAAATGACTATTTATCCTGTTTAATTAGCTTTATTGCTAGTGTTATGGTTTTTGACGATACTCCTTCTAATCTATTGAAATTTATAACCATTACGCGTAGAATTTATTTAACCAAATCGTTTTTTTAAGCCTTATCAGCTTAGTTATCACCGCAACTATATATATCTGTAGGTTGTGGAGAATCCAAATGCACTTAGTTTGCAAATTTATATCTAGTTCGTCTCTCAGTACGAACGACCTTCAATATGTCTTAACACCGGATGAGTGTGTCGGGCTATTTTCGCGCGTGCGCACCCCTAAAGACATCTTGGCTCAATTACCAAGCACTCTGCTTCAGCAGATTACTGCGTCGGCTAAAAAAAATGTCCACAGCCTGCTCAATGCTATTCGAGTAGAACTTGTAAAAGCGAACTGGGTTTGTCTTTCATCCAATGTGAGACGTCGTCCACTAACGAGTAAGCAGCTAGCAAATTTCCCCCGACTGAAGTTACATGTCGATCGGGTGATCAATAGTACTGCAGAGCGCGTTCACAAAGCTAACTACCAGCAAGTTGTCGATGATGTACCTTTGGCACGTCACTACAACTTCTCGCCGGTTGAACCTTCCCCTGAACATAAAATCGTCGTTGAGTTTGCTGGTCAGTGGTCGAGTAATGCTGGCTGTCTGATGTTAGGAACTACCGATACTCAAAAAGAAAAAGTGACGGTAGGTAAGTCAGATCGAGAAAATAAACACCGAAGCCTCGCTACATTTAAAGATCTTGAATTAGAGCGTAAAACGCTATATATCAAAATCCCTTGTTCCGATCAGCCTCAGCCAATTTTGCTTAAATTAACCGAAGACCTGCAACCCGTTGATAAAGTGACTCAGATGGATGAGTGGGATAACGTGTTGGTGCCGGTGGTTCCTGTTCATAAAGGTGATTCAGGGTATGTATCGATTGATCGTGGTTACGTTTATGTCGTTTGGCAATCAGAAGTTTGGAGAGAAATCCAAATTCAAAATGACGGACGCTTTTCTGATATAGATCTATCGCTCTATCAAAGCACTAAGTCCTCGCCTCAAAGATCGGTCGATATCAGCTTATATGATGAAGACTCCGAAGCATTTCTGTCAGGGGAAGCGTTTCAGTTGTACCAAGACGGTAAAAAAGTCTACGAGGGTGTGTTGAACGAATATGCTTGTGCCCGTGTTTTTGGTCTTACTGCAGAAGAAGTTGAGGTAGTGGTTGCTGATTGGCCTAACGAAGGCGAAACATACACAGAATTACTTCAAACCGAATTGAGTCCATTTAAGGCTGGAAGTAAAACAAAGAGAGAGCCACTTGGTGTTCCTTTGCCTCATATTTGGCTTCCATACAAAATAAACGGTAGCGTACAAAGTGATGTTGCTCTTTATTATTCTCGGGCTCAGCTCAATTTTCAGCAACTCAATGAGTTAAAGAGCGGGAATAATGAAAAAGCGGTTAAAGTAAACCTCAGTGATTATTCTTGTACTCACAACTTTGATGCGAGCTCCGAACCTGTGATTTCGTTGCCGGATTTAGATACTCAAGCTCCAAGCAAATCAGATTACAATGTCGTCAATCAAAAAGAGCAGGGTGTCGCTGCCGCTGTTGTTAACTCCCCAAGCGAAGGCATCGTAATTACCTATAAAAGTAACCCCCAGTGCGATCAACCAGATGATTATTTCCAATTGACGTGTGTTGATGAAACATGGAGCCAAAAGATTTTTTTGCGTGAGGCCGAGTTTGTGGGTCAGTCTTGTAAAGAAATTGTGTTTAGTGGTTGGCTACCAGAAGTCAAACGGGTCAATCTAACCCGTCATTGTCGATCTCATAACTCAGATAAAACGGTATTAATGTCAGTAATTTATCAAGACATTGAACTCACGGAACTATTATAAAATGAAACTAACAACGTTAAGTATCACGCTTCTTTCGACAGTTATGTTATTAACAGGCTGTGGTGACGAAAGTAATCAAGCTTCGAATGTTGCAACAACACAATCCGTAGAAAAAGAACCTACTCAGAAGGCTTGTTACGATGTTGGTGAAACAACGTCATTGGAACGCAAAGATGTAACAGGACCACGCTGCCAATGGCAAAGTGAGCACAACTTTATTGTTTACTCTGAAGATCTGTCCTGGCCTGAATACCCAGGTACACTTCCCGTAAAACCAGGCTATGCCGTTCGCAGAGCAAAAGAGTGGCCCCGTGAAGACTTGTCTGATGCGAGCTCTTATGACAAACCTCGAATTCAGTTTTGGTGGAATAATGTCAGCTCTCGAGACCCTCTCGTAAATGATTACGAAAATGGCTACAAAATTTGGAGCGTGAAAATTGATGGGACAGATTTACGTTTAGTTACGGATGATATGCCAAGTACGGCGTCGCCACAGACCTTTATGATGAGTCGCTCACCCAATAATCGTTATGTGGCATATGCATACAGTTATGGTGAGCCTCTGATAAAAGCGATCTTTGACTTAAAAACGCAGCAGACCATTCAACTGGGCAGTGCGCGCACCAAGCCTTATTTAGTCTGGGCGGACGACTCTAGCTACATCTATTTCTCAGACGGTTTTAAGCGTTTTAAATACACACTCGCGACAGGAATCAAAGAAGAGGTAGACGTACCGTTGTCTGAAAATACGGTCATTGTAGACGGTAAGTTAATCAATGCCGCGGGCTTGGGGGTTGGGGTTTATGACGCCAAGACACTCAAACGCTTATACACTATTTTACCTGAAAAAGAGTTTGAAGACTCCGTAGATATTGAGAAGCGTATCTACCGCCAAATTGCGATCAGCCCTAATGGTAAGTATGTATGGGGAATCAACTCGTATCGTAAGGTGCTGATAAACGTTGAAGATAAAACGTGGCTTGCGTTTTCTAAGGAAGGCGATGAAAAGAAAGTTTACGATAAGGTGGTAAACATTAGTAATGATGGCCGAGAAACCCAGGTAGGAGCAGCAATAATAACCATAAAACGTTATGGGTCTGATTATCGCTATGAATTGACCGGAAAAGGTCGACAGTCATGGAAGGTGATTCAATCTGGTCAAAACACGATAACACCAGTGTTATATAATGCCGATGCTAATGACGGGCGCTTTCTGGAGGTAGAAAACGATGAGTAATGACTTTAAGTATTTACCAACAGATGTCTATTTGTTCGGTGTCGATTATCCTAATATTGGGGATGCACAGAACCCTCAATATAGAGCGATTAATATCGAAAAAGACCTGACCTCATTAGAAGAGTTGAAAAATATCCGCCCTATGTCACGACTTCCCATTGCCATAAATTTAGGTGAGGAAAGCGCGGCTCTTTGGGCGACAGACGATTTAGGTCGTTTACATGTGCTGGGTGATTCAACGCAGAAAAACCAAAAAACCAATATCAATCAGGTTTTGGCACTGCGTTCGCCAGTACATAAGTTAGCACAGAAGACGTACAAGCTGTCTTTTCCCGAATGGTCAATGCTTACAGAGTTGGCGATTGGTGCGCAGAGTAATGCTCGCCCAATCAAAAAGGCGTGCGCAGATCTTGCATCTATCTTAGGGAATCTAAAAGCGTATGGCGGTGAGCAAACGCTAAACTCGCTAGAAAAAAAAGTGGAATACGCCGTCACAGAAGTAAAGCGTTCACAGCTCGCACCTAAATATGAAGCGGGCACTCAAGCACTATCTGATGAGCAAGTTACATATAACAAGTGGTATGACTCTGTTCCTGAAGATAAACCCATTCGTGGCTTTACCGTGCCGACTTTTTCATTTCTCGCTGTAGTTTTTTCAACCGATGATTATGACCTAGCTGTTGTTGATGTAAAGCGTTTCGACGAAACAACGAGTACACACAAAAGCTTACAAGAAGAGGGCGTTGTAACGCAGGCTAAACTTGATAAAACCAGCGGTTCGCATCGTCCAATCGCGTTGTTTCCGTTGGCGTCGGACGTTTTTACTGATGGCATGTACACCATTGAAGTGGTTTTCGACCAAGAGTTTGCAGGTAAAATTCCCGAATTTGTCCAGAATGCTACTAATGTAACTAAAGAATATGATGAGGTTGGACTTATCTCCAGAGTCACCTACGAGCTACGAGAGTACATCACGCTTAGCCAAACGACACCGTTTGGTAAGATCGCGGTTGTTGCTGGCGACATGATCTCACTTGAAGAGTCTTTGATATACCAATTTCCTACGCAGTTTAAAGCCCTACAAGCCTTCCGAATGGGAGAGCTTGAAAACCTAGAGAATAGCGGAACGACGGCGAGTATGAGTGCTGCGTTGTGGGAGGTTGGCACAAAAGTTACACCAAGTTTGGTTAATGCTGGCATTAATATTCATCAAAATCCATCAAGTAAACATGACGTGATTGGGAGTTTAGCAAACACGTTTTGGGGACAAGTAGATAAGGGCACGTTACCCCCAGCCATGATTTCTGCATTGGAATTTTCATTTGGGGTGTCGGCTACCACAGCAGCTTACCAAGCTCTTCAAGATTTACGCCAAGCGGCATCGGAATCCGAGCGTGCAGCACAAGTGGGTTTAAAAGCGCTTCTCAAAGAGAAAGGGTTTGATAAAAGTAAGTTCTTTACCAAGGTTATTGAACCTGCGAGAAATGGTAGTGCCCACGTTGTGGCGGGGAGTGCTGCAAGAACTTGGTTGACAGGTAACGGCAGTATCAAAAGCTTTTTGTCGCCCTTTGCTGGTGCAGGGCTCAATGCAATCAACACCTTCTATGAGATAAAAGAGATCACTGACAAAAGCGAGCAATTACGCTTAGCAGAAGAGAAAGCTAAACTCAGGAAAAGTTATTTTGAGCAGGTATCACGCGATTATCTGAACTGGGTACCAGTCTGGAAAGAAAGTCTGAAGAGTGGGGAATTACTACTTAAGCAAATCATAGATAAGTTAGGCGACAATGTAACGTTTACTGACGTCATTCCTAATGACGTTGCTGAAGACAGTGCAATGTTTGTTAAAGACCATAAAGGTGCTGGTTTACGCTTGGTTTTTCCTTTTGATAACAATCAGGTTCAAGCCCCTCACTTGTCATATTTGGCTGCTGTCGATAAAGAATTATCTAAGATTCCAAATGCCGTTGTTGAAATCGAAGGGCATGCCTGTCAAAACGGTGATTCAGAATATAACCAAAACCTTTCGCAGCAGCGAGCGCAGCATGTTGCTGAGTTCTTTTCTTCAGTTAGTGACATTCGATTTTTTGGCGAACGTCGACCGATAGTCGAGGTACCAAACAACGAAATCAAACGCGAAAACGCGCAACTTAATATTAACCGACGTGTTGAGGTTCGAATCTACCTACAAGAGTTTGCGGCGAGAATTCCACCGAGTCGACTCGGCTTTAAGGCTATGGAGCAAGCGCGTTTAGCTCAGTTAAATGCGAACTTGGGAGAAGAAGCAATTGCAAAAGAGCTCAAGCTAGCTATCTTCGAGATGATCGTTGGTATGGCTTGTTATGTTCCGATAATAGGACAGGCAGCAAGAGGCTTTTTCGTTGTCAAAGAAGGCGGGAAAATGCTGATGAGTGGCGCCCAGTTGCTAGACTCTGCGCTCTTCGATTATTACTTGTCTTCCTACAACGAAGTTAGAAAAAGCATATCTGCAATTGAACAACTTAGCCATGAAACCACAGAGATTATTGATTCATTGGCTGAAATTAATACTCAATTGACCGAGATGTATTTTACGTCTTCAGAGGCGTTAGTCGAGCACCTAGGAAAAGCTACGGGTGCAAAGGAGTTGATTAAGCGCTATCAACGCCGTGCACTTGCTATTAATGGTTTGGTGCTTTTGATTCAGAGAGCTTGTGCTGAGGGCGAACAAGAGTTCACAGAACAGTGGCGAATATTAGCTATCGATGAATACATTCAGCGATATATCGAAACCGACGGCTGGATATTAAACACAGAGTTAAAAGAAAACTTGTGTAACTTGTGGCTCCAAGAACTCATGCGTCGTGAGGGACACAAGCAATTAGTTGAAAGTTACGGTGAAGAAATCGCTGAACAAATCATCACTCGCAACAAAGCCAACTATATTGCTCCAAAAAGGAAAGATGTTTCTGGGGCGTTTAATGTAGCGTTTCCAGTGCAAGACAAGCTCTATAATCGCGATCAACAACGAGGCTTAGTGGAGTTTGCGACACAGTTTAATGTTGAGTCTAAAAAATTATCAGAAGAGGACCTAGGGTTCGTTAGGTTATTAGTCTCTGAGCCTCATGACAATTCTAAATGGGTCACCTTTGATGATTGGGAGAAGGCACGATTAAAAGCAAATAAAAAGGTGCGATTATCGCCTTTCCACCGTTTGAAGTGGCAAATGGTGTTAGGCAAACAAAGTCTAAAACAGATGACGTCAAATGTGTTTCAGTGTGAGATGTCTTATCAGCGCACTGACGGTTTACTTAATACCAGTGGGCCTAAGTTTAATTTGATGTTCAAACCGATGAAACACGAGGAATTTAGTGTAGACCCCAAAGGCGAGTTGGCCGAATTTTTTGAGGCGGAAAAAGTAGACAGCAAAGTCCTTATTGGTTGTGAGTTTGAGCCGTATTTTTACTTTGGTGATGATGTCTTCTCTGGAGTGAAGCCTTTGATCGCCAAGCATGATTTAGTTGATTATAGTGGCTATTTATCGAAAGTTGCTCTCGGTCCGATTTTTGGGCAAGTGATAAAAATTGACTCCCAACAAGATGTACTCAAAGAATATGTACACAGCGGTGGCTTCAAAAACATGACCTATGAGTTCACTCTATCTGGAAGCAATTATAAGCTACCAGTACGAGTGGACAAAACAGTCGGACGATTTATTACTTCACCTAGACAGATTCCTGTAGGGGTTGATACAAACCATAACCATACACTCTCTGCGAAATCGGGTTTTATAGCGAACGGAAATAGTGTGTCAGAGAAAGACTTGTTAACGCTAGATTTTGTCTTACATAGTAAAGTTCATAAAGGCCCGACAAAGCCTATTATCGATGACATCAAGCACAGTGCGATTGCGGTCAACTACGGAAATAAACGACAGTTTATGAACGAGGAGAGTATGTTCACTACTGCGGATGAGCTCAAAGGCTTTGATTGGACTTCGAATAAGTCATTCGCTATGGAAGTTATGCTCATTGGTGGTAAGCACAGAAAAGAGTCGTATCAGGGCCAAAACCTCGAATGGCAGAGTGTTCCAGTTTCACTAAAGCTCTCTACTACTTTTGATAATGAAGCCGTATTCGGCTCTGAAACTACCGCTGGCCCTGAATATCTAAGTAACCTTACTTACATCGGGATACTAAAGAAGGACGGGTCTAAATGGACGCTAAATGACAGTGATGTGATTAACAAAAATATAGACTCAGATTTCGTTTCTGAGGCTTTATCCAACATATATATGGATGAAGATTTCGATGGTAAGGTAGTCTACGTGTCTCGTTTCGAGTTCGCATTTAAAGCGCTGAACGGTCAAGAAATCAAGGGGCTTCGACCATTTGGACCCGTTGTTTCGACATTTGGTCGATTCCACGAAGCAGTTCTAAAGGTGTCCTCTCTAGCACAACGCAACACAGCGGAAATGACGCCGTTCAAACTTGGAAGCTTTGAGATGTCGTTGGACAGGCAGTACAAAAATGTAGATGAATTACCTTATTTTTCTGATTGTGAAGACCCAAGCTATAAAGTTGACAAAGATATGTACATCAACTGGGCAAAACTGAAACCAGCAGAGCGTACAGAGCGTCTGGTAACCTGGATTAGAGACCCATACTTAGCAACTATCATTGAAGCGTCCATTCTCAATAAATAAAAAAAACCGCCTTAGGGCGGTTTTTATTGTCAATCGGAACTTAATCAATCGATCTGCTCAGTTTGCTCATCCACGGAGCTCAACCCGCCGCAGAAATATCGTATTTCTTCATCTTGTGATTGAGTGTACTTAACGGGAGCGATAGTTGTTCAGCCGCTCGTTTCGTGTGCCAATTACAAGAGTTTAAGCAGTCGATAATCACAGTTCGTTCATATTGACTGACGACCTCTTTTAGGCCAACTGCGACATCGTCATCTCCTAGAGGTTCAGGTTCGAACGTGGTTTGAATTGCCGATGTAGTTGGAGCAACAACTTGGCGGTGTTCTACGTCTTCAGGGATCTGTTCACCAAACTCAATCTGAGTAATAGTTTCGAAATCTGATAATAAAACCGATCGCTCAATGATGTTTTTAAGCTCACGCACGTTACCGGGGTAGGTATAAGTAAGTAGTTGGTTTCTCACATTAGCACTCAATCCCGGTGATTGAGGCAAGCCTAACATCGTCGTGGTGTGCTGAACAAAGTGCTCGGCAAGTGGGATAATGTCTGCTTGTCTGGATCTCAGTGGTGGTAAGGTGATGGGAAATACGTTCAAGCGGTAGAACAAATCGGCCCTAAAGCCTCCGTCTTTAATCTGTTGCATTAAGTTACAGTGTGTCGCAGCAATGACTCTAACATCCACTTCAATCTCTCTGCTGGCGCCTACAGGGCGAACTTTACGTTCTTGTAGCACACGTAGCAGTTTAGCTTGAAGTAGCATTGGCATATCGCCAATTTCATCTAGGAATAGGGTACCACCGTTTGCTGCTTCAAATAAGCCAACTTTGTCCTTGTCTGCACCGGTAAATGAGCCCTTTCTGTGCCCGAAAAGTTCGGATTCCAGAAGTTGTTCAGGAATTGCGGCACAGTTCTGAACGATTAATGCTTGGTCAGAACGATTCGAGTTTTCGTGAATGTATTTTGCAATGACTTCTTTACCCGCACCCGTCTCGCCTCTAAGTAAGACGTCGACAGGCAGAGAGAGCACCTTATCAAGTCGGCTCAATACATTGACCATCTCTTCACTTTCAGCGATCGGACCTTGATAGGTTTTCTTTGTCCGCTTTTTTAGCTGAGTATTTTCACGGACCAATGCTTGGTTATCGGCGCTTAAACTCTTAATCACTTGTCCATATTGCTCTAACCAAATGGCATGGCGAATATTACTTGCCGCCATTCGGCAAAACTCGGTAAGTGCGGTTTCGTTATCGATAACGCTTAAATCGAGCAAAACCAATAATCCAATGGTTTTGCCTTCATCATCAATCAATGGCCAAGCAAGTAAGTTGTTGCTTTTTAGACCTAACGTTTGCTCGGTTTGATAGATGCCTTCGCAGTCATAACCATTGTAAGTGTATAGCTCATTGATCAAGACAACTTCGCCGTTACGTACGGCGAAGTTGAATGGGTCGGCTTCACTTACTGTGTCTAACTGCAGAGGCTCCCAAGGATGTGAGGCAATGACTTTTTCATGGTGGTGTGCGGTGCTCGGAATCAAGGCTTGACCGGTTTGGTCAAGCACGTAAATGATGCCATGTTTCGCGAAAGTCATTTGCCTTGCTGCTGTGAGAACGGCATCCAAAGTTTGAGCTAACTGGCTGCGATCAGCCAGAGATTGGCTGATCGCAAGTAGGGCGTTACTAAGCTCACTATGGTTAGCTGAACGCATAAGTTAGAGTTCCTTGCTCGTCCACAGAAACGTCAATTTGAGTATGTGAATCATCCTTGTCATTCACCAGTAGTTGAGTCGAAAGCTGCGGCAATAGTTGACGGTTAATAACGGCATCAATATTTCGAGCTCCCGTCTCTGCAAGGCGGCAGTTGCCTAATACGAATTCCACTAAGTTATCACCATAGCAAAGTGCCAGTTTGTGGTGGCTTTGCAGGCGCTCAGACACTTTCTTCAGTTTATGATGGATGATATCAGTCATTGCTGCGTCTGAAAGTGGAAGGAATGGCAACACGGACATACGAGCCAACAAGGCTGGCTTGAAGTGTTGATTCAACGTTGGGCGAATGGCTTCAGCGACGATATTGGCATCAATGTCTTTCGCTTGGTGAACCAAAGACTCAATCTCATGTGTCGCGAGGTTACTCGTCATGATGATGAGTGTATTTTTGAAGTCGATGGTACGACCTTCTCCATCATTTAGCGTGCCTTTGTCGAACACTTGGTAGAACAGGTTGAGTACTTCTGGATCTGCTTTTTCAACTTCATCTAAAAGAACAACAGAGTAAGGGCGCTGACGAACTGCTTCGGTCAGCATACCGCCTTCACCAAAACCAACATAGCCAGGAGGAGAACCAATAAGACGAGAAACCGTGTGTTTCTCTTGGAACTCAGACATGTTGATGGTTGTCATGAAGCGTTCACCACCAAACATCTGATCAGCGATAGCGCGAGCGGTTTCTGTTTTACCTACACCACTTGGGCCAACCAATAAGAAAACACCCGTTGGTGCATCTGGGTTACCTAATCCCGCTTTTGCGGTTTGAATACCTTCAGCAAGCGCATCAATGGCAAATTCTTGGCCTTTAATGTTTTGGATTAGGTTTTGTTTCAAGTTTAAGGTTGCTTGCGACTCATCTTGAAGCATCTTACCAATAGGGATGCCTGTCCAATCAGAAATTACATGACTAATTTCGTCGGGACCCACTTCATAGTGAACGAGTGGATTGGTACCGCGCACGTTATCTAAACGTTCGTTACAAGATTGAATAGCTTCGCGAGTCTGCTCTTCAGAATATTCATGACAATTTGGTTTGTCACTTGTTAGTGCGTCATCATCTTGAACCGTATTGTCAGCTATAGGAGCGCTGTCTTCTTCAGTCGAAGGAGTAGTAAGGCTATAAAGATGGCTACGCAGTTCAATGATTTCTTGAATAAGAGATTGTTCTTTCTTCCATTGAACTTGAAGGGTAGCTTGTTCTTCGGTGGCCTTTTCAATCTTCTCTTTTAGATCAGGAATTAAAGCGGCGCTGTGTTTGTCACCGGTTTGCTGCAGTTGGTCACGCTCAAGAGCTTCGAGTTCGCGGTTCGCAGCCGCAATTTCTTGATGCAATGTTTGGACAGGTGCCGGTGTTGCATTAAGGCTAATATTGACGCGAGCACAAGCCGTATCTAACACGTCGATTGCTTTATCTGGCAGTTGGCGTCCAGTGATGTAACGATCAGCTAAGTTTGCTGCGGCAGTGATTGCGTCGTCACGTACGTACACGTTATGTGATTTTTCATAGGCTGGTCTTAAGCCTCGGATGATCAATGCGGCCTGACTAGCTGATGGCTCATCGAGTTTTACTAGTTGGAAACGGCGCGCCAGAGCTGGATCTTTTTCGAAATATTTCTTGTATTCAGACCATGTGGTGGCAGCAATTGTTTTTACTTCACCACGTGCTAGAGCGGGTTTAAGTAGGTTGGCAGCATCACTGCCTCCAGCTTGATTGCCTCCACCAACTAGCGTGTGAGCTTCATCTATAAATAAAATGATTGGAGTCGGTGAATTCTTCACTTCATCTAGTACTGCGTTAAGGCGTTTTTCAAACTCACCTCTTACACTCGCTCCTGCTTGAAGTAAGCCCATGTCTAGGCCGTATAGTTCAACACCTTTGAGGCAGTCTGGCACATCTCCTTCGGTAATTTTTAATGCAAGACCCTCTACCACCGCTGTTTTACCAACTCCCGGCTCACCTACGGCGATTGGGTTATTTTTTCTGCGTCGCGCCAATATGTCGATTATTTGTCGGATTTCCTGATCACGGCAGAATACTGGGTCGATCTCGCCCTTTCTTGCTTTGCCGGTAAAGTCGGTGGTGAATTTACTTAATGCCGAACCATCTTCACGTGCATCGGTTTTTTCTGATGTCGTTGCTAAAGATTCTAGAGAGTTTGTTGTGAGTTCAGAAAAATTACGCTTTAAGGTATCTGGGTTTACACCGTCTAAGATTGAAGCGTAGCCGTGCTGACCATAGCGTAGTGGGTTACTCACGAGTGTAAGAAGTAGGGCACCAGAGCGAATCTGAGTTTCGGATAGATCTAAAGATGAGACCAACCAACTTTCTTGAAGCCATTCGATTAAAAGCGAAGAAAAAACGGGCTTGCTGCCGTTGCCTGTTGTGTTGGTATCTAAAGTCGAACGAATGGATTGCCTTAAAATGGTCTCTGAGCAATCGAAATGACTTAATAAGATATCAAAATCACTATTTGGCCTTTCTAATAAGCTTAATAGATAGTGTTCAATTTGCACTTCATTGGCTTTTTCCGATACGGCTAATGCAGCGGCGTCCTCTAAAGCGACTTTTACAATAGGGTGCAGACGTTGTATTAAAGAGGAAAGGTTTATATTTATCATTTTAGTTCTATTAGTTATGTATATGGGATGCAGCAATTATACTAAAATTGATAACTGGTTTTTTATTCGGTGATGAATTTACTATTGTTTATTGGTTACTTTTATTGTTTGTTTTGGCTTTTTATCTGACTAATATTTAAAATCCCGTTCAAAATAATAAATAGTCT
>NZ_JBFRTR010000153.1:0-15023 GCF_041474215.1 Vibrio sp. 10N.222.52.C12 | reverse complement strand
TTAAGGTTCTGTCTATGATGCGCCTCTAATTTATTGTCTGAGTGCTATACATGAACCAACTAATCGATGCTCTTTCCACCCAAGGCTACTTTGTTTGGGATGACTTCTTAACGCATGAAGAAGTGGTGGCATTGAGGGATTGCATTCCAGAGAACTGGAAAAAGGCTAGGATTGGCCGTAACGATGAAGTAACGCGAGAGTCGACCATTCGTAGCGACAAAATTCAGTGGGTACACCGCGACATGGGTGAGCCTGCTTCTCTGTTCCTAGATAAAATGGAGCAGATTCGTTTAGAAGCAAACAAAGCGTTCTTTTTGGGTCTCTTCGAGTACGAAGCGCACTTTGCTAAATACGAAAAAGGCGACTTCTACCAAAAGCACTTAGACTGCTTCAAAGGCAATGAGAACCGCCGTCTGACTACCGTGTTCTACATGAATGACGAGTGGACAGAAGAAGACGCAGGTGAGCTTGTAGTTTACGACCTACAAGACAATCACATCGCAACCATTCCGCCAAAATCAGGTCGTCTGTTTGTGTTCTTATCTGAGCAGTTCCCACACGAAGTTCTGCCAACCAACACAGAACGATTCAGTATCGCAGGTTGGTTCCGTATCAACGGCGTGAAAGACAACCAACTCGATATCGCACACTAAAGCGAGGTTCGGGTCAAAGCCTCATCTCATCCAAAGCCTCTCCACTCGAGAGGCTTTTCCTCTTAGTACTGCTAGGAAAGTACTAAGAGGAAAATATCACTTTTATGAGCCGAATCCTGTGTAGAGACTCTTGCCCAGCAATTACTCTGGCGTATTCGGGAAAACTGATATTTAATAAATATTTACGATGCGCATTCAAGAAGGATTAATTATGTCATCTATCATCGTAGGTCACCGTGGTGTAGCGGGTACTCACCCAGAAAACACCAAAGCAAGTATTGAACAAGCCGCTAAACTTGGCTTGAAATGGATTGAAGTCGATATTCAGCAAACTCAGGATGATGAGCTTGTCGTTTGCCACGACCACACTCTCGAGCGCTGTAGTGATGGCAAGGGCCGTGTTGATGAACACACATTGGCAGAGCTGCGTCAGCTTGATTTTGGTAGCTGGAAGTCAGAACAGTTCGAAGGAGAAAGAATACTCACACTTAGCGAGTTACTTGAACTTATTGAAGAACATAACCTCAGCGTTAACCTAGAGATAAAAGTCGATAGCCGACACCAAGCCCCTCATGTGGTTGATCTTCTACACAGTGAGCTGATCCGCTCAAACATAGACACGGACAGAGTGCTGCTTTCAAGTTTCAGCCATGAAGTTGTTGCAGAAATGGCTCACCACTTACCAAGATACCGCGTTGGCGTGATCACAGAGCAACTGACTCAAGATGATCTTATGCTCATCAATGAGGTCAAAGCGTTCAGCTGTCACATGAACTACGAGCATGTGAATCAGAGCGATCTTGATACACTAAGTGAAGCAAACATTCAAACTTGGTGCTACACAGTAAACGATCCGTCTCACTTCAAATTCATCTCAAAAGTAGATGCCGTATTCACTGATTTTCCGAATCAATTTACCTCTATAAATTGACCAAACAAATACCGCAAAAACAACCCCGAGAGACTTTAAAATTAACTCTCGGGAAACCTTAAAATTAGGTAGCAAACACAAGTGAGTAGGAGTACATTCCGCTACTCACTTGGTTTCATTAGCTCGCTCTATACAGACAGCTTCATTGGTTACTTAATTTATGGATCTCATTTTTAGTCCAACCTTCCCAATTTTGGGTGCAATCTTCATTTTCGCCGCTATTGTTCGTGGCTTCTCAGGTTTCGGTTTCACCTTAGTGGCATTGCCATTAAGTGCGTTATTCGAGCCTGTTATCGAACTGGTTCCCGTCTTCATGTTGATCGATCTCCTAGGCAATGTTCAATTACTGCCTAAAGTTCGAAAGCATGTTAACTGGCGCTGGGTTTTAAAGGTATTTATCCCTTGTTTTGCCTTCACACCAGTCGGCTTACTTCTGCTTAAATCCGTTAGCCAAGACACGATCATCTTGATCATCAGTGCCTTCATTTTTGCGTCTGCACTTATGATCTACAAAGGTTTCCATTACAAAAGCGAACCTAGATTTACTCCCTATATTCTAGGAAGCCTTGCGGGTGTAATGAACGGCGCGGCTTCGATGTCAGGGCCTCCAATTGGCACTCATGCATTAGCAAGCCCAGTCGCTCCGCACATTGCCAGAGCAGGCCTGATAGCCTTCTTTGTATTGGCTGATTCCACTGCGTTTGTTTCGGCATCTATCGCTGGGTTAGTCGACCGCGATGTAGTTTGGCTGACTCTCGCGCTTCTACCAAGCAGCATGTTTGGCGGTTATGTGGGTTCTAAACTGTTCGAGAGATTTGGTGGAGCGAAGTTCAAGCCAGTCACCATTGCATTGCTGATTGTGATTGCAATATTCAGTGCAGGTCGAGTCATACTGTAACTGGCTTTAGCGGTTAAGTTTGGAAGTTGCTTTTACGAATTGGTTTCGCGAATTGATTGCGCTAATTGACTACGGAAAATGATTAAGAAAAGTGGGTACCTATGACTACCATTCAATATGGATAGGGGTACCCATTTTTACAAGTTGGAGAAACTCATCCATATCTTGATTGGTTAACGCGATACAGCCATCCGTCCAATCAAAGCTTTGAATAAAGCTCGGCGAACGACGCTCGCCGTTTTTGATGCCATGGATTTTGATGTTCCCTCCAGGGTCTACATCATTTTGCTCCGCCCATTGCATATCCGAAGGTTGCGGGTAGTTAATGTGTACTGAACGATAAAAGTCTGACTCTTCCATCACATAATCGAGCTGGTATTCCCCTTCCGGCGTTCGGTTGTCCCCTTCAAAGCGTTTATGCCCTTTCGGTTGTTTGCCTAGCGCAATACGAAACTCCTGAATCACCTCTTCACCTTTTAGCAGATACATCCTACGTTTCGATTTATCGACTTTAACTAACGTAACCACTTGCGACAGCGAATCTATCTCAGATGCGCTATCCGGTACGTTGTAAAACTGTCGAGAGGAACTTTGAGGTGGACGTTTCGATGACCCTTGAGAAAGCTGAGCTACCTTTTCATCAGGGCTACTGTTAAGAACATCATCCACAATAATCACATGCTCGGAGTTTGAGCTCGTGGAAGAGGTTGAGTTAGATGAAGACGTTGAGACACGTTGAGAATGAGCCGGTGCAGACTCGAATACGATGGTTTCGATAGCGGTCGCGTCAGAGACTATTTTCTCGACCACGACTTGCTCAGCATTCGCGTTCGAAGCCACAAACAGTAAACACAGTGATAAAGGCAGAAACAGACGCACCTTTAGATCTCCTCAAAACGCATGGACATGGTTCGTGACTGAGTTTCCATTCCTAACGACTCATAGAAACCCTGAGCTTGTTGGTTAAACTCCATTACCTCCAACCTAAGTTCTATCGCTCCTCTCGCCTGCGCCCATTGATTAAAAGACTTCATTAACGCTCGACCAGCACCTTTGCTCTGAACCTGATCGTTCACCACAATCGTATTGACCCTTGCCACCTTGTGCGGCTGAATAAAACTGACGCCTTTGTTCTGCGTTACCTTACCCGCTAAAAAGCCAACGACTTGCTTGTCGTCTACTGCAACCAAGAAAGCGCCAAGTGGGTCAAGCATCATACCTAACCAATACTCTTCACTGTCGGCCAAGCCTTGTGACGCTGGTGCAAATACCATAGGCGCACCAAGATGATGTTGACGGTTTATCTGCTCAGAGAGCGCTAAGATCGCGTTAATATCAGTTACCTTGGCCGTCCGGATTTGCATATCATCACCTTGTTTGAATTCAATAACACCTTAGCAAAAATGGCTTAGTTGTGCACCGTTACACTGGTCAACTCAGACGCTCTGTGAAGGCTGAACATTAATATTAGGCACTATGTTTAGGGAAATTGTTCCGTAAATCTCAGGCACATTGCCAGCCGTTGAGTGCTACTATCTCTGCAGAATCAATATACTAACGACGACTAACGACTGGATACCTATATGATTAAGTTTGCTGTAATTGGAACCAATTGGATTACACAAAAGTTTGTTCAAGCTGCGCACGAATCTCAATCGATGCAACTTGCTGCGGTTTACTCTCGAAATCTAGACAGCGCGGCACAGTTCGCCCAAGAATTTGACGTTGAAACCACGTATGACTCACTCGACGCATTGGTCAATGACAACACTGTAGAAGCCGTGTACATCGCTTCCCCTAACTCACTGCATTGCGAGCAATCTATCTTCATGATGGAACACGGCAAGCATGTTATCTGTGAAAAGCCGGTTGCATCAAATATTGATGAAGCAACACGCATGTTCGAAGTCGCTGAGAAAAACGGTGTGGTGCTGTTTGAGGCGTATAAATCTCAATTCCTACCGAACTTTAAGCAAGTTCAACTTGGGTTAGAAAAGATTGGCAAGGTACATAAAGCACACATCAACTACTGCCAGTATTCATCGCGCTACCAAAAATACCTAAACGGCGAGAACCCAAATACCTTCAACCCAGCTTTTTCTAACGGCTCATTGGTCGATATTGGCTTTTACTGTGTTGCCGCGACAGTCGCGCTATTTGGCAAACCTGAAAACGCACAGGCTTCTGCAAAGCTACTTGATTCAGGTGTCGATGCTCATGGCTGTGCGATCTTCCAATACCCTGAGTTTGATGTGACCCTTGCGCACTCCAAAGTCAGCGACTCTTATGCGCCAAGCGAGATCCAAGGTGAATTAGGGGCGATCATCATCGATCACATCGCTGAATGTACTGACGTTAAGATCCGCTACCGCGATGGCACGGTAGAAAACCTTACTCAAGCACAAAGCGAAAACTCCATGAGTTACGAAGCGCAGGCCTTTGCTAGCTGCATTGCTGGCGACAACGCAACACAAGCGCAGGCCCAACTGCGCGCTTTAACGGTTGCGAAGTTAATTACAGAGATGCGCCAACAAGTTGGTGTAGTGTATCCAGCGGATAAATAACGTCACAGCGTAAGTTAACAAACTGATTTTTAATACATAATTATTTATACATAACTGAATTTAATCTTTACGACAAATAACCGGATTAGTTGATTGAGGTCCCATCTGTTTAAATCCGCGTTCGATATCTATCGTATTTATTTAATTTATTGAAGGTGTGTAAAGTGTTTTCAGTTGATGATCGCGTTGTAGCAACAAAAGGTGTTGAACTAGGTGAAATGGTAGTAACTGGCCTAAGTGCTGGTGGCGGCTACGTTCACGTTACAACGGTAGAAGGCGCAATGACGCTTACTTACCCAGCGCAAGATCTTAAAAAAGCATAGTTTAACCACTCTGCCCTTTTAGTAGTCACTCAACTAAAGGTAACAAAATTGAGGCTTTGGCTGACTTCACTCTTCTGCATTAGAGTAAGCAGCCAGAGCCTTTTTTATGCCTGTAATTTACCCACTAGCTTTCTCATTCGCTTACTCGTTACAATAAAACCGCACTCAACTGACAATAGAATTAGGCAACGAGTTTCTACACTACCATCGTTCTCTTGATATCCCCGAGCACTTAATCGCAGTGAATAGTTCTTGTTAACAAAGGCTTATTGTCTGCGAAAGTTTCTGGTACATTAGCATCATCTTATACTAAGAAAGACCCGAATGAGGGAAGCTATGAAGCTTTACATTTACGGCCACTGCCCTTTCTGTGCAAGAGTCTCCTACATTGCTCAATCGCTAGGCTTGAACATTGAGCTTGTTTCTGTCGATTATGATGATGCCCAAACCCTTATCGATCTGATCGGTAAAAAGATGGTACCCGTCTTACAAAAAGACGATGGCTCTATCATGGCAGAGAGCCTAGATATCATCGCGTACTTCATGGACTTGAAATCAAGCGATAAGCAGCGTGTGCCATCTGAGCAAGTGACTGTGTTCCAAACTCGCGCATTCCCTCTTACTCAACAGATTGGACGCCCACGTTGGTGGAACCTCGACTTGGCTGAATATCGCTCTTCTGGAGCCAAAGAAGCTTGGCGTGCCAGTAAAGAGACCGAAGGTTTTAACTTTGAAGAACTGTTAGAAAAGACACCTCAGTTCGTTCAACTGATTAACCCATTACTGAAAGATGCCGAACTCTTACTGGATCTAGAGAATGGTGAGTCATCACTGCCTCTAGTCGATCAAGCGGTGTATTTCTCGATGCTTCGTGGCTTTTGCGTAGAACCAAGCATCACATGGCCACCAGCACTTGAACGCTGGTTAGAAAAGAAAAGTGAAACGCTAAAGCTGTCTTTACTTCGCTAGAAAGCTATCTCGATTAAGAAAGCAAGCTCTGATTAAGAAAACAAGCTCTGACTCGCAAGCGACTACAACGAGCACAAACAAAAAATCGAAGCTCTCAGGTGTAAACTGCGAGCTTCGATTTTCTTTTATCTGGCCATTCTATTTCTCTAAGGCTTTGTCTTACAGCAGACGCCTTCTCAAACCTGTTCGCTCCAAGATTCGTGTCGAAATTTCTTCAACCGATAGTGAAGAGGTGTTGATGTAAGGTATCGCTTCTCGACGGAACATCGCCTCTACCGTTTGCAATTCATACAAACATTGTGAGTCACTGGCGTATTCGCTGCCTGCTAAGCGGTTCTCACGAATTTCAGTGAGCCTTTCTGCATCAATGGTCAAACCAAACAGCTTATGTCGGTAGATCTCAAACTCTGGCAACAGCTTTAAGCGTGCCAAGTCATCGTGGATAAATGGGTAGTTTGCTACGCGTAAGCCAAACTGCATCGCCATATACAAACTTGTTGGTGTTTTGCCACTTCGAGAAACACCCAACAAGATGATGTCGGCTTCTTCCAGCCCTTTTAGCGTGATGCCATCATCATGCGCGAGCGTGTACTCAATCGCAGCAATACGGTCGAAATACTTCACCGAGTCCTTGTTTACACTGCGTGAGCGCTGCAACTTAGGAACAGGCGCCATCTGAATGTCATCCTGTACTTTCTGCACGATGCTCTCTAACACGTCATAACAGTGCGCGGGCGCTTCTAGCAATTTGGTTTTGATATCAGGTATCACAATCGAAAAGAACACTAGCGGTTCTAATCCGGTATCACGATACGAAATTTCAATCTCTTTTAATAAATCAGAAAGTTTGTCCTCACTTTCCACAAACGGAAAGGTTTTTTCATTGGCTTTAAAAGGGAATTGACCTAGAACAACATGCCCTAAAGTCTCACATGTTATGGCCGTTCCATCAGAAACATAGAATACATCACGACTTTGAATATCAATTTGCATTTTTTATTTAATGTTTAAAATTATTTTGAGTAGGATGGTAACCATAATATAGATAATAAAACCCTGCTGACTATTACGTCCCCCACAGCTTTAGAAAATAATTTACATTTTTTTAAACTGACACGTAATCGTTTGCCTTTAAATCCCTACAATGCTTGCTATGTTTCTGGAGAAATAAATGCAAAATAATACCCTATGGTTCAATGGCCTATCCATGGAAGATGTCGACAAAGTCGGCGGTAAGAACGCCTCACTGGGCGAGATGGTTTCTAACCTGTCCAATGCTGGTGTTTCTGTACCTAATGGTTTTGCTACCACCTCTTATGCGTTTAACGACTTTCTTGACTACAAAGGTCTTGATGAGCGCATCCACCAACTACTTGATGAACTTGATGTTGAAGACGTTGACGCACTGCGTAAGACAGGTGCAACGATTCGACAATGGGTTCTAGACGCACCCTTCCCAGAATCACTAGAGCAAGACATCCGTGATAACTACCGCGAGCTAATCGAAGACAACGAAGAATTGTCTGTAGCTGTGCGTTCATCTGCAACCGCAGAAGACCTTCCAGATGCTTCATTCGCAGGCCAGCAAGAAACCTTCCTTAACGTGAAAGGCATCGACGCGGTACTCGAAGCAACCAAGCACGTTTACGCGTCACTGTTTAACGACCGCGCTATCTCTTACCGTGTACACCAAGGCTTTGACCACCGTGGCATTTCATTGTCTGCGGGTATCCAGCGCATGGTTCGCTCAGACAAAGCCTCTTCAGGTGTGATGTTCACGCTTGATACTGAGTCTGGCTTCGACCAAGTGGTATTCATCACCTCTTCTTGGGGCTTGGGTGAAATGGTTGTACAGGGCGCAGTGAACCCAGACGAGTTCTACGTTCACAAGCCAATGTTAGAAGCGGGTCACTACCCAATCGTTAAAAAGACGTTTGGTTCTAAGTTGATCAAGATGATCTACTCGACCAATCAAGAAATCGGCAAGCAAGTCGATATCATCGACACCGACACTCAAGAGCGTAACGAGTTCTCACTCAACGATGAAGAGATCAAAGAGCTAGCAAAACAAGCGATGATCATCGAGAAGCACTACCAACGTCCAATGGACGTTGAGTGGGCGAAAGATGGCATCGACGGCAAGCTTTACATCGTTCAGGCTCGCCCAGAAACCGTATGTTCTCAAAGCGATCAAAACGTTATCGAGCGTTACGAGCTAAACAATAAGGCGGATGTCTTGGTTGAAGGCCGCGCTATCGGTCAGCGTATCGGCTCTGGCCCTGTTCGCTTGGTTGATTCTCTAGACCAAATGTCACTGGTTCAAGAAGGCGACGTGCTGGTAACTGACATGACAGACCCAGACTGGGAACCTGTGATGAAGAAAGCGTCTGCGATTGTGACTAACCGTGGTGGCCGTACTTGTCACGCTGCGATCATTGCTCGCGAGCTTGGTATCCCAGCGATTGTTGGTTGTGGTACAGCAACAAGCAGCCTAAACGATGGCGATACCGTGACAGTGTCATGTTCAGAAGGCGAAACAGGCTACGTTTACAACGGCGAACTCGATTTTGAAATCAAACGTTCTGAGGTTGATGAGCTACCAATGCTACCAACCAAAGTAATGATGAACGTGGGTAACCCAGATCGTGCCTTCGACTTTGCACAAATCCCGAACGAAGGTGTTGGCCTTGCTCGTCTAGAATTCATCATCAACAAGATGATCGGTATTCACCCTAAAGCGCTGCTTAACTTCGATGCACAAACGGATGAGCTAAAAGCGGAAATCAACGAACGTATTCGTGGCTACAAAGATCCTATCGATTTCTACGTAAGCAAGCTAACAGAAGGCATCGCGACTATCGCTTCTGCATTCTGGCCTAAACGTGTGATCGTACGTATGTCTGACTTCAAGTCGAACGAGTACAGCAACCTTGTTGGCGGTAAAACGTTTGAACCACATGAAGAGAACCCAATGCTGGGCTTCCGTGGTGCATCTCGTTACATCTCTCCAGTATTTGAAGACTGTTTCGAGCTTGAAACTCAAGCGCTGAAGCGTGTTCGTAACGAGATGGGGCTGAAGAACGTTGAAATCATGATCCCATTCGTTCGTACTCCAAGCGAAGCGGCATCGGTTATCGACATTCTGGCTAAATTCGACCTTCGCCGTGGCGACCAAGGTCTGAAAGTCATCATGATGTGTGAGCTACCATCGAACGCAATTTTGGCTGATGAGTTCTTGAAGTACTTCGATGGCTTCTCTATCGGTTCAAACGACATGACACAGCTGACGCTTGGCCTAGACCGAGATTCAGGTGACGTGGCACACCTATTCGATGAGCGTAACCCAGCCGTGAAAGCAATGCTGAAAATGGCGATCGATGCAGCAACCAAAGCGGGTAAATACGTGGGCATTTGTGGCCAAGGCCCATCTGACCATGACGACCTAGCAGAGTGGTTAATGGAGCAAGGCATCAGCTCTGTTTCACTAAACCCGGATACGGTTATCGATACGTGGTTGAAGCTAGGTAACGTTGCTAATAAATAAGTAAATAAGTAACGCTTCACGCGGTACCTTAACGACAAAAGCCAGTCACGTTGACTGGCTTTTTTAGGTTCTTTGCAAATTAGCTGGCTAGAGCGCTAGAAGTAGTATCTCACACCAACCCAAGCCTCGGTTTGCCAACCATTCGGCATTGACACACCTTTCACATCAACATCCGCTTTGGTAATGTCATAGCGCGTATTTAACCACCAAGTTCTTGCAGTGTTCATCGGCACATTTAACGATGTTTTAAATGAGAAGTTTTGCATGTCGATATCATCACCAGAAAGATCTTGCCACTCAGGAACCAAAGACACATAAGCGCCAGAGTCACCGAGATGCTTCGCGGTAATCAAACCAAGCGAGTATCCCGTTAAATCATCTTTAGATGATGTGACGCCAGGGATCTCCATGCTACCAGTCATCAGTCCTGCTCTTGGAAATACAAGGAATCCACCGGTATAAGCTGGATTAATCGCAACAACACCGCCAACCGACAATAAGTCATTTTTAATACTGTTGCGCGTATTAATATAATCTAATGAAAGACCCACTTTAGGCGTAGCTTTCGTCCCCGTTTCAAAGACGTGGAAGTACTGAATTCTAGAGTTGCTGTACTCTGTACCGAATTTATCTGGATCGCGAAGCGCTGTGTTGCTTTCATCGACAAACGTCCCTTCGGCCAGTAGGGCAAACTGCTGACCGTTTTCTAAACCGCCAGAAACTTGCCCTTGAAATTGGATATCTGAACTACCATTCAGCATCAATGCAGCTTGAGTATAAACCTTAGTGACATCAGCAGGATCGATAACACGTTCGGAATCTGAATCGGCATGTGCAGGAAGGGCTAGACCTAAACTCAACGGGATTAATAGAGCAAACTTTTTCATTATATTTCTCGAAAGTCGTTTGCTTCCTCCTTGAAGCCTGGAACATCCTGTTAGGTAATAAATAGATTACTTGTCAGCAAGTAGTTTTGCCGCTGAACGCATTAGTGCTGGGCCTTTATTCTCACCAAAACCTGAGTGGTATGGGTTGGTTGAGAACATCACACCCACAAAGTCACGTGCAGGATCGATGTAAATAAATTGGCCTAGGTTGCCACTTTTCGACATTGCACCGTCATTGAAAATGAAATCAAATTGGTATGCGTTGTAGTCTGCTTTTTCGTTGTATGCGTGCAGTGAACTGCTCTCTTTGCTAGTACCTACGAATGCTTTTGGATCACCGCCGTTGCGGATACGATCAATCACAGCTTGTGACACCACTGGCTCATCAGCCACCGCTTTCCAGCTAGGTGTAAATAGTGTTCCCCAGCGAGCCATGTCTTCTACCGTTGATGAAACCAAGCCAACCGCGATCGCCATGCCATCTGGCGTCAAGTTGAATTGCATTGGTTGACGTGCGTGCACTTTTGACCAAACACGATCTTCGAATACTTGAGTCCAAGTTTTGTTCTCAACGTTTTCAACTAACTTAGTCAGCACCATGGTGTTGATAGATGCGTAACGGAAATGGTCACCGGCTTTTTCACCTTCCAGTTTCTGTGCACCTTGAGCCACTTCCATCCAAGTTTCCATTTCACCCGTTTTTGCACGAGGTGAGTTAAACGATGCCGCAAAGAAACGCACCACATCAGAGTCTGGGTTCAAGATAGACTCTAATGTCTCTTCATTGTCTAGCGCGGTCGACATGTTCAGAACTTGGTGTACTGTGATGCCATCCCAGTTCGTTCCTTTCAATTCAGAAACATACTCAGCGATCTCTTTTTCAGGGTCGACTTTGCCCTCTTCCACTAACATTGCGATCACTGTGCCAACCGTCGTTTTTGCTGTAGATGCCCAAACGTGCGTATCTGTCGGCTTCATACCTGGGTAAGCTTCGTAAACGATCTCCCCTTTGTGAATCAACATAAAGCCTTGGGTACGGAACTGTTCATCCGCCAAGTACTCATCCATTGTCAACTGACCTTTGCTTTCAGTATCAACTTTCAGTGCAGCGAGTCGTGGGTCGATATTTTTGACTAAAGGCTTGTACTCTTCGTTTGGAGCCGCCAGTGCCGTTGGTAGAAACTCACTCATGTGCATGTTGTAGTAAACGCTGTGGTCGCCGCCCATCTGCCAATGAAAGTTATTGAATAACTCACGAGCTGAGTCAGTAAAACTTGGGGTAAATGCTGTGCTCGCCTCTTTCACGGTCAAGGTAACTTGAGCACCTTCAACTTTCAGAGCTTCTTCAACTGGGTTTGCTGCAAGAGCAAATGATGATGGGGTCGCTAACGATACTAGAACGGCAATGTGTTTAAGTTTCATAATTGTTCTCCTGTTTGGGTTAGGAAAAGTATAGGGAGATGCGCTACACTTAATTAGGTCACTTGATGACATTTAATGGTAGGCACAAAACAATGAAAGCATCATCGAACACCACCAGCATACTGCTCACTTCGACCAGTAACATTGCTCCATATATTCAGTATTGTGACAAACATAGACTGGATTGGCGCACCGTCGCCGTTGCGTGCGGTCTACCCATTGAACTGACACAATCCAATCAATGGCTTCCTACACAAGACGTGATTCGCTTCATTCATGGCCTTGAGCGTAAGTTTGGCTATTCGATAGGGATTGAGGTTGGACGTAAGGCCTCTCTAGAGCAATTGTCACCTGAGCTAGACCGAAAAATTGAACAATGCACTTCTCTCGAGCAAGCGGTACGCTGCTTGATTACTGAAATATCGACCTTAAGTAATCACGTCACCATATGGACGGAAAAAAGCGATGGATTGTGGTGGCTGTGTCATCGAAGTTGCTATCACCCATCGACCTCAGGTTTTGAACAAGCAGAATGGTTTCGCGCCCTGACCGTGATTAGCCTATGCCGTAAGTTCATTGACAGTCGCTGGCAACCATCACACGCCAAGTTGGTCTCTAAGCACAACAGCGCACGTAAATTACCTAAGCATTTCTTTGATTCTGATATTCAGTTTGAAGAGCAATACGGTGCGTTCTCGATTCCGCTGCCCGATGATTATCGTGCCATTTCAGAACGAAATAGTACCCAAGATTGGCATCACGCTGTCGAGATATTAATAGACACCTATGCGACTCTACCTTGGTTCAATATTGAGTGGTTTGCGACCATGCTCGGCATGACAAAACGAACGCTGCAGAGAAACCTGAAGAGCAAAAACATTCTCTTTAAACAAGCCAAAGAACAAGTTCGGGAAGCTAAAGCAAAACAGCTACTTGAAGAGACCAACCTTTCTGTTCAAGACATCAGTTGGCAAGTGGGTTACAGCGACTTGAGTAATTTCAATCGTGCATTCAAAGGTTGGGTTGGAGTCACGCCACCAAGTTATCGGGATAAAGCGAAACATTAGAAATAGTCGAATGGAAAACCTTTAGACCCAATCCGCTAATATAAAACTCAGAAACAAGATACGACACCTTAAATTTCAATAAGCGAACGCATAAAGTTGCATTGCACAATGCTCACATACCGATGAAACTGTGCAAAGGTAATATCGATAGATTTAATGACATTTATTGGTATCGAGCTAACGTTACGTTATCCTTTACGCAATTCTTCATTGAGTGGATTGTCACTACGACAAACCTACCTTCAAGACTGATAAGAGTGTTATGAATTCTACGACCGCAACTCCCTCGCCTTCTCTTGGCCGACAACTCTATACAATGACATGGCCAATGCTGTTTGGGGTGCTCTCCCTGATGAGCTTCCAACTTGTAGACAGTGCTTTTATTGGCCAGTTAGGCGTACTGCCGCTCGCGGTTCAAGGCTTCACGCTACCAATTCAAATGATCATTATCGGGATTCAAGTCGGACTAGGCATCGCGACAACGGCTGTGATCGCGAGAGCTATTGGGGCTAACGAGATACGCTATGCCAAACAGCTCGGCGGATTAGTCGTTGCGATGGGCAGTGTGAGTGTCGCGCTGTTCTCGGTCATCATCTATCTGTTGCGTGGTCCTATTTTACAACTCCTCGATGCACCACCGACGGTACTGCCGATCATTGATTATTACTGGATCTATTGGCTGGTAAGCTCTTGGACAGGCGCACTGCTCTACTTTTTCTACAGTGTGTGTCGTGCCAATGGTAATACCATGCTGCCCGGTTCCATGATGATCGCGACCAGCATCATCAACTTGATATTGGACCCGATTTTCATATTCACGCTCGACATGGGCATCAACGGAGCCGCGATTGCGACCATCTTGGCGTTCGGTGCGGGTATCTTTATCGTTGCTCCTAAGGTAACTAAGAAGCATTGGATGACATTCGACTGGCACGATCTTGATATCGGCAAGAGTATTCGTTCTATAGGAAACATCATGGGGCCTGCGATGATCAGTCAGCTACTGCCACCAGTCTCTTCGATGCTCGCCACCAAACTGCTTGCAGGCTACGGCACAGCAGCCGTTGCAGCTTGGGCGCTAGGTTCACGTTTTGAGTTCTTTTCGATTGTTGCAGTGCTTGCTCTGACTATGTCGATGCCACCTATGATTGGCCGAATGTTGGGAGAAAAGAACCTAGGGAACATACGTAGTCTTGTGAAGATTGCCGTGATGTTTGTATTAGGATTCCAATTGGTGATCGCACTGGTAACTTGGATGTTCTCTGGCGGGTTGGCAAATCTCATGACCAGCGAAGACGAAGTCTCGACCATTTTGAACTACCACTTACTTATCGTTCCTATCAGTTTAGGGCCGTTGGGTATCTGTATGCTGATGGTTTCTATCTCGAATGCGCTTGGTAAGTCTTATACTGCCTTAACGATATCAGCACTGCGCCTGTTCGCCTTCTTCTTGCCTTGCTTGTGGATTGGTTCGCAGCTTGCTGGTATTGAAGGCCTGTTCTGGGGTGCCATGGTGGGTAATGTGCTTGCCGGTACATGTGCTTGGTTTATGTACCAACGCGCACTTGGGCAAGTCGAGGCTAAGCTTTCTAATTAATCAGTTAGCGAACTAATACCAATTAAAGTAAAAATGTGATCTAATTAAGATTGATGAATTATTGTGAAATTTAGCCATGGATAGCCTTAATAACACTGACTTCAAAAAGCTTGCGAGCCAGCAAAAAACCATTCAGATGAAGATGCGTTTACTTGCGCTCGCACACTT
>NZ_JBFRTR010000152.1:0-5053 GCF_041474215.1 Vibrio sp. 10N.222.52.C12 | reverse complement strand
GATTTGATCAACAACGCCCTTCCTAGGCTTAACTAAATTTAGCCACCAATAACACATTAATTTCATTTAAACCTTTAAATTTGTAGAGACAACCCTCTTAGAGGGGTACTTTAAATCACAGTATCTAACGGTCTTATATACAACCAAACATCCGAGCTTTCAACTTCCTAATATAAACTATTTATCTATGAACACGAGTCAATATCAAAGAGAAAGGACACTCTTATCTTAAAGACGATCACAATTTAATAACCTTTATTATCGCTGCTTGATATAAGCACCCATAAGTTCAAATACTTTGTCTATAGCATTAACAGCTTGAACCATTACCTTGAGCTTATCTTTCGTGCTCTTTAAAGACTCTGTTGACTCTTTCGCTTGATTAATAAGTCCCTTGATACTTTCTTGCCCTACGGAATGGAGACCAGAGTTCGTCTCTCTGATAGAAATATTGTATGCGTAGATTTTCTCGCATTTAATTAGAAACACATCATCTCCTGACTCCTGCATAACTAAGTCAAGGTAGCTTTGAAGTTCGTTGTACATGCTTTGTGATTCTGTGAGGCTCTCGCTCATTCGTTAGTCCTTTAAGGTATCGCAATCTCAGCATCACGAGCAATGATGCAGACTGATAAAAATCATCAACAACTTGCATTAGTGCCTCCAAATATCGGATGAATAACATTGAACACTGAGCTACAAACAGAGACGCTACATAAGTTCAGTCATTCAGTTTTTGAGAAAGAATTTACGACTTCACATGCCTTTGCATCATTAATATCAATTAGTTACAATATACACCCAGCCAAGGACTACTCCATCATATGAATAGGACATTCTTGCATATCACAAGTGACATAAATTATCCTTCCCTAAAACGACATACAAAATAATAGGCTCTAGAGCGAACCTTGCTTAAACAACACATGCACACCATGAATTTTCCTGTTATTAGTGGCTTTGTTGCGTAATTCAGTGGAACTAAATCCAGAACCTACGATCTGAGCAGCTACATTCACCACCTCTCGTAACGTTATGCCTAAACCTCGTTACAAAACAACCAATTGGAAGCAATAAAACCAATCACTCATTAACCGTGGATCTCTAACCTTTTGGATTTATGAAGAAGCGGTAAGTGAGTGGGCACAAAGCAAACAGAGTAAACACAGGAGGCCACGTCGATTCAGTGATCTAGCTATCACCACAGCGTTCATGGTAAACGAGTGTTTTCTATGCCACTAAGAGCGCAGCAATGATTTATCGACTCGATATTTAGGCTATCCCATGTTTAGTTAAGTTGTCCGCATTACACCTGATCCGCACCGAACCAATGCCCTTAACTTTAATAAGTATTTACACAACAAATGCATTGCGTGTAAATTATTCACTTACACCTAACCCAAACGCCTTTGCTTGCTGCGTCTGGATAGGTCAAGTTCGGGGGAACTTGACCTCCCTGTTATCAATACGGGCTATGCGCTCGGTATTTTTCTAATACCAGCCTTACACTTTCCCATAGCTCTTCGATATATCGATACTCTAGATAAAAGCCACTATCAATAAACTCAGCACCACTTGAAGAAAACCACGGTTGAGTTTCACCTTTCCCACCTACTCCTAATTCAAATTTGGCGCAATACTTTCCGCCAGTTGGGCGAATTTGGAACTTAATGTGATATGTCCAATGGGTTTCTGAATAACAGCGTTAGTAATGGGCTGGCAACCAACCAGAATCGTAGAAGTTCGGTAAACAACTTGCAGGGAGTTGGTATTGTGATAGTGGAAGTGTTGGCATTGCACTTTGAAGTTGGCTAGCCATGTGGTTGAAAGCGCTAATGTAGGCTTCTTTGATGTGTGCAGCTTTAGTGCCTCCTAAAGAAGATAGGGGCTGTTTTGCTTGTCATAAGTATGATCCTTTAACAAAGAAATCCTTACATTTAAGCCATATGTTTAATGCGGCCCAAGATTACGGTCCGTGTTTCTTTGAGGCTTAATTTAGAACCTAAAAGTTGAAACTTCCTAACAAATAGTGATCATTATCTACAATTCCCGCGCTAGGCTGGATCTTGAAAATACGGCTTATCGGCTACAACAAAGGATTTAAAATCAGCGTGTGTAACGCGTGTTTTGTCCAACTTGTTCTTTGCTGTCCATTGAGTGTTATCTCTTAGGTACTTTCTGTTGTATTCAGATTTCGATTTACCAACTAGCCCTAAATGATAATTCATTTCATGATCTTCGCTAAAATTCACGTAATCCCAATCGTTCATCGGAAAAACCTCTTTTAAGTTATGCAACATTCATATATCGGCACCAAGAAAGGTTTTCAAGGGGAACGAAAGAAAGATATGTCGTCCACACGACCATTGTTGGGTAGAATTTGAACTCATTCACATCCTATTTATGTACGTTTGCCCTACTAAAAAGTTATCCATCCTTATCATATTCTTCACGGTGACACCCATGGTGTATCACGGGGGTAAATTCGACCAAACTATCAACTCTTGATCACTCTCTTAGCATAACCAATTAATTCAGGAAATTACTTATGGTAATATCTAATCAGCTCGCTGTGTATGGTAATACTTCGTGATAGAAATCTTAAAAATTACAAGAATGATGGCGCAAGGGAGAACGAACCCGTATCTCTGTGAAGGTGATGATGGAAAACAGTATGTCGTAAAAGGCAGTAGTGCTACTTGTCGAGGCCTTGTAAAAGAATGGATAGTAGCTCATCTAGCGAAAAGCTTTGGCTTACCTATTCCGGATTTTAAAATCGCTTGGGTTGATGATTTACTAGTTGAATACAGCTCTTTTGACTTAGAGGCTGGTTATTGTTTTGCTTCATCATATAAACCTAACATTCAAGAAATAACCTATAATCAAATACAGAAGGTTCCAAAGCAGTTACTTCGTGATCTGTTTGTTTTTGATTATTGGATTCAGAATAATGATAGAAACCTCACTGATAAAGGCGGTAATCCTAACTTTTTCTTGGAGCAAAAGACCAAAGAAACGTGTGTTGTTGATCATAACCTAGCTTTTGCAGATGACTTTAAAATTGATGAACATAAAGAACAACATGTAAGTTCAGGCTCTTGGAATGGCTTAGAGCTAGTCGATAAAGAAGTTTATACAGAAAAATTTCAAAATGCCCTGCAAGATATTGACAATATCATCAGTGAGATACCAGAAGAGTGGTTAGAAATGTATCCAATCGATACTATTCGATCAGAAATTACGTTAGTATTGAAGAAATTCTTAGCTGAACCGTTTTGGGAGGACATATCATGAAAGTAGCTTTACAATTCGCGATTGTTCGCTTTATGCCATTCGCAGAAACATCAGAGTTTGCCAACGTTGGTATACTTGCGTTTGCTCCAAAGACTGGATTTGTAAGCTATAAACTAGCCCCTGCCAGATTTAAAAGAGTATCTGATTTCTTCGATGATCTTGAAGGGCAACTTTACAAGCAAGCTATAGCAAATTTTGAAGATGAATTAAATTACATCCAAAACTTCGCAAAGAATATAAGCGGTAAAGAGCTTGTTGAGTTAATGCACGAAGTTACTCGAACTAGAGAAGGTTTGATGACGTTTGGTGAAACTGGTGCAATGATCACTGATGATTGTCACCTTGCACTTGAACAACTCTTTGGCCGCCATATCGGAAGAGACTTTAAAGATACAAAGGAATACCGAGAGCAACAGATGGTTAAAGCCCTTAGACAAGAGCTGAAAACTTTAACCATTCGGTATAAAGAGCAAAGCCTTGATACTGGTTTCAGTCAATTTAAGATTCCACTAGTAGCTAAAGAAGCAAATATAACTAAAGCGATCAAGCCGTTAGCATTTGACCAAGCGACTCCTTTAGCACTCGTTGACCACGGGGATCGTTGGATATCTCGTGTTAAACACTTACTACAAGCAAACGCTTTGAACGAAGATAACTTCTTATTTACGATAGAAAGACCTCAGAATAAAAAAGAAGAGTTTGTAGCCGCTTTTGATACTGTGCAAAAAGGAATGAAAGAACTAGGTGTAAAAGTTATTCCATATCAGAACAGTAATGAAATATTAAAATTTGCGGAGTTTGATTTAGATTGCTTAGTTAATGATTTCAAATTAGTAACGAATTGATACAAATAATAAAGGCTACTTAACAGTAGCTTTTTTACCTGCGAGTGAATGCTTTTATCATTTCATTCTGGCAATTGCTCTGGCTAGTTTAAGTAGTTTTATTGATGTTTTTAGCTCTAACTCAGATTGAATACTTAATAGTGCAATCCCTGCCAATATTTGTTGTGGCCTCACTACTTGGCCTGTCGGCAGCTCCATACTGTCGCGTATCATTTTGAACTATCCCCACTCTTCATAAATACTTAGTTTCCGACCTTTTGCCATTCTCATAAGCCTTTTGCATTCAGGTGGTATAGGCTTTCCCTCATCCCAACCCGTAACAGTCCTCACAGTTTTGAAGCACAGTTCAGCAACCTCTTCCTTAGTCATTTGGCACTCTAACTCTCGAAAAATGTAATTCTTACTCATTTCGCAATACTTCAATGATAAACCTCTAAATACAAGAGGTTGCACTGATCTTATAAGATATGCACCATTAAACATAATCAGACAAAGTGAGCACTGTACAAAGGCGTATTAATTGGTAATATTTGTCTTATAATAAGTTATTAACGAATCGTTAATGTTAGGATTTTTGAAACTCATTTATGTCAGTGCGACCTGAAGTCGTATGAAGCGTTGTTCACCACGAAGAGTGAACCATCTGTACTACCAGATGCCCCTAGGAACCTGAATAAAGAAGCGGCTCTGACAATGTAACGAAGCTTGGTCGTTAGACTGAGCGGGAACGGAATCGTGAAAGGACGTTCCTCCTGACAACCACAAGTCGGGTGAGTGCTAGGGGTCAATATGATGAAGCAGCGGAAGTGGTTAATACGCTGTAGCCAAAAGGCAACGAGAGTCGGAAAGAGATTGGACATTACTCTTTCGTGGTCATTGTACTCTCCGCACCATTGTGGGCATCTTATGTGGAC
>NZ_JBFRTR010000151.1:0-1700 GCF_041474215.1 Vibrio sp. 10N.222.52.C12 | reverse complement strand
GGGAGTCCAATTATCTAAGCTGACATTTTACGTAACATACGGAACAGGGTAAGCCTGTATCACTCCCTTTGGGAAAGCCTTTGTGGCCGATAGTGATGCAGGTATAGGAGGTCGGAAAAAGCGAAAGCTGCATTGTAATGATGCAGATACAGACTTATGTCTGATCACGAAAGTGAGCCCACTTCCGACTGGTCTCCCATTGCGAGAGAATTTGAAGAACTTTATTCAAGGAGAAAAGCAAATGGTGATCTCGAAAGAGATTAGTGCATCTTCTGACGGCGCTCAATGGCAGTCCATCGACTGGAAATCCGTTGAAGCACACGTATTGAAGCTTCAAATGCGTATCGCAAAAGCAACGAGAGAAAAGAAATACGGTAAGGTGAAGTCCTTACAGTGGCTCTTGACTCATTCTCGCTCAGCCAAGCTTCTTGCGGTTAAGCGAGTCTCTCAGAATAAAGGCAGTAAAACGTCTGGAATAGACGGTGTCACCTGGAACACAGATGTACGCCGTATGAAAGCAGTCAATCAACTGAGCCGCAAGGCTTACTCTGCAAAACCACTCAAACGTATCTACATCCCCAAAAAGAACGGTAAGCTCAGGCCATTGGGTATTCCATGCATGATTGATAGAGCGCAACAAGCCCTCCACCTTCTAGCATTAGAACCAGTGTCCGAAACGCTTGCCGACCTCAATAGCTATGGGTTTAGGCCAAATCGCAGTACGGCTGACGCCGTCAGTCAGTGTTTCAAATGTTTGGCTCTAAAGCGATCAGCGAAATGGGTTCTTGAGGGAGATATTAAGGCTTGCTTCGACAAAATCGGGCATCAATGGCTTATGGACAATATCACGGTAGATAAACGTATGTTAGAGCAATGGTTACAGTCTGGCTATGTGGATAAGGGTCTGTTCTATGATACCGATGAGGGTACACCTCAAGGTGGAATAATATCTCCAACCTTGATGCTAATGACTCTCGCGGGAATAGAGCAACAAATAAAATCTACAGCTCTGAAAATGGGTGCTAGGGCCAACTTTATTGGTTATGCGGATGATTTCGTGGTCACCTGCTCTTCAAAGGAAGTGCTAGTGAACGATATCAAACCGTTGATTGCTGACTTTCTGGCAGAAAGAGGGTTAACCCTCTCCGAAGAGAAAACGAAGGTCACTCATATTGATGATGGCTTTGACTTTCTGGGTTTCAATCACAGGAAGTACAAAGGGAAATTGCTCATTAAACCGAGCAAATCTAACACGCTGTTATTCCTTAGAAATCTACGTGAACTTATTAAAAAGCACGCAACCATCCCTGTTAACGATCTTATCAAGTTGATAAATCCGAAACTTAGAGGGTGGGCGAATTACTATCGCCACTGTGTTGCTAAACAAGTATTCGGGTATGTCGGCCACAAACTATTCCAAGCGTTATGGCACTGGGCAGTTAGACGTCATCCAACCAAGTCCAAAGACTGGGTTGTTCATAAGTATTTTCTCAATCGTAAAGGCCAGTGGCAATTTCACGGTTGGCAGAAAATCATGGACATGGACTGTCACTTCAATCTGTTCCAAATAGCTAAAGTGCCCATCGAGCGACACGTAAAAATCAGGAATGCAGCGACCCCTTTTGACCCTCAATACCAAGAATATTTGGTGAAGAGAAAATCTAAAAGGCTAGCTCGTAACTCTTGGAAAGAGCCTGTCC
>NZ_JBFRTR010000150.1:0-10792 GCF_041474215.1 Vibrio sp. 10N.222.52.C12 | reverse complement strand
GCATGTACTTACCTTGGGAATGTAAAGTGAGTTTAATGGATATGTCTCGTCGAATTTTAAGCGTTGTCATCGCAGTTTTAACCTTTTCAACTGGCGCAATGGCTGCAGGCCTAAGCGAAGCGGAGCACGATGCAATTGCTGAACGCATCAAACCAGTTGGCCAAGTTTACCTAGTCGGCAGCGAGCCAGTAGCCGCAGAACCAACAGGCCCTCGTGATGGCGCAGCAGTTTACGGTACCTTTTGTATCGCTTGTCACGCATCTGGCGTAAGTGGCGCACCTAAAACAGGTGATGCTGGTGACTGGGGTCCTCGCATTGCTCAAGGTCGCGACATTCTAGCTGACCACGCAATCAACGGCTTCAATGCGATGCCAGCGAAAGGTTCATGTATGGATTGTTCAGACGACGAAATCAAAGATGCTATCGAGCACATGATTGCCGGTCTGTAATTAAAAATGCCAGATTCAGAAAAGGTGACCTCATGGTCACCTTTTTTATTGGCTTCTATATAGTGCGATTAAAGTAGGGCATTACTTCTTGTTGAACATCGCTCGAATATTCGCAATGTGCGCCTGCCCTTTTTCCATTCTTTCTTCAGCGGATTGAGGCTTCTTAACGCTTTCCCACTCCACATCATCGTGCGGCAGCTCATCGAGGAAGCGGCTTTGTGTTGGCTTTATTAATTCACCATATTGACGACGTTCACGACACTTAGTAAAAGTCAGCTCTTTCTGCGCTCGAGTAATCCCCACATACATAAGACGACGTTCTTCTTCTACGTTGCCTTCATCGACACTGGTTTGGTGCGGCAAGATGCCCTCTTCTGCACCCATCAGGAATACATATGGGAACTCTAGACCTTTCGATGCATGCAATGTCATTAATTGGACTTGATCTGCATCGTCATCATCCTCACCACGCTCCATCATATCGCGCAGCGTTAAACGTTGAACCACCTCGCGCAGGGTTTTCTCTTCTTTATCGTAGTTGTCACCCTCAAGATCGGCCACAATCCAGCTATACAGATCAGAGACGTTCTTCATTCGCATTTCAGCGGCTTTCGGGCTCGCTGAGGTTTCGTACAACCAATCTTCGTAGTTGATGTCACGAACCAAAGAACGAACGGCTTCAACCGTATTACCACGCTCGGCATTGTCTGAGATACGAACAATCCAGTCACCGAAGCGGCGCAAATTTTCTAAACCACGCCCCGTCAGTGTCTGCTCTAAGCCCATCTCGAAGCTGGCCTCAAACAAGCTCTTACCACGCATATTGGCATAGCTACCTAGCTTTTCTAGCGTAACCGGGCCTATCTCACGGCGAGGCGTGTTTACAATACGCAGGAAGGCGTTGTCATCATCAGGGTTCACCAACACTCGTAGGTAAGCCATGATGTCTTTAATTTCGGCTCTAGCGAAGAAAGAGGTTCCGCCAGAGATCTTGTAGGGCACGCGGTTCTGCATCAGCGCTTTTTCAATTAAGCGCGATTGGTGGTTACCACGGTAAAGCACCGCGTAATCTTTGTACTCAGTACGGTTCAAAAACTTGTGGGCGATGATCTCGCCGGTAATACGCTCTGCTTCATGCTCTTCATTCTTAGCATTCAGTACCTTGAGCTTTTCACCGTCTGGGATCTCTGAGAACAGTGACTTTTCATAAACGTGTGGGTTGTTGGCGATCAAGATGTTCGCCGCACGTAAGATTCGACTGGTTGAACGATAGTTTTGCTCGAGTTTGATCAAACGAAGATTCGGATAGTCCTCACCCAGCAACACCAAGTTTTGCGGTTTTGCACCACGCCATGAATAGATAGATTGGTCATCGTCACCTACTACTGTCAAGCGACCACGCTCTCCCACCAGTAAACGAACCAACTCATATTGGCTGGTGTTGGTATCTTGGTATTCATCGACCAGTAAATAGCGGATACGCGACTGCCAGCGCTCACGCACCTCTTGATTGGTTTTCAGTAGTAATACAGGCATCGCGATCAGATCATCAAAATCGAGTGCGTTGTATGCCTTCATCTGTTTCTGGTACATCTCAAAACAGAATGCAAACAACTGCTCTTGTTCGCCTTGAGCACGTGCTTTCGCCTGATCTGGCGTCAGCATGTCATTTTTCCAATTCGAAATGGTGCTCATTAAAGCGCGTAGCAAATCCTTATCACCATCGATCTGTCTCTCTGTTAACTCTTTTAACAAAGCTAACTGGTCTTGGTCATCAAACAGAGAGAAACCCGCTTTCAAACCCAGCGCTTTGTATTCACGGCGAATGATGGTTAAGCCCATGGTATGAAAAGTCGAAACAATCAGCCCTTTCGATTCGCCCTTACCTAGAGTTTGCCCAACACGCTCTTTCATCTCGCGTGCCGCTTTATTAGTAAAGGTCACCGCCGCAATATTACGCGCCTTATAGCCACATTCCTGAACCAGATAAGCAATTTTATTGGTGATAACACGTGTTTTACCGGATCCAGCGCCCGCTAATACTAAGCAGGGGCCCGAAACATATTTCACGGCTTCATCTTGTCTTGGGTTCAGTTTCATTTGATTCTCAGTTTGGTCTAGAGGGGCGAATTCAATTGCGCGCCTATAATAATGCTGCAACAGCACGAATGCTACGTTCTCTTATACAAGATTTTTACGCTGATTATGTAAAACTTTGTTGCACATGTGTGTGGTTATTAGGCTATAATGAATGAACGTTCATTCATTGGTGGTTGAAATATGACAACTCATGCACCTCGGGATAAACGCCAGCAAATACTTTCTGCAGCTGAAAAGCTAATTGCAGAGGTCGGTTTCCAAGGCCTTTCAATGCAAAAATTAGCCAAAGAAGCGGGAGTGGCTGCAGGCACTATCTATCGCTACTTCGATGATAAAGAGCATTTGATAGAAGATGTTCGAATGCTCGTGACTCAAAGAGTAGCTGATGCTGTTCAACAAGGGGTTAATGATTCGGATCCAATTAAACAACGCTACCGTACTATGTGGTTGAACATATGGAACTTAGCAGGAACGAATTTAGCCGCAATAAAAAATCGGGTTCAGTATGACTCTCTACCCATCACAAATAGCCTAAACTTCAGGGAACTAGAACGTAAAATGTTTGCCCAAGTTGAGCTGCTATTTAATGAGGGGAAAGAACAAGGATTGTTTAAACCACTTAACAATGAAGTATTAGGTGGATTGAGCTTGGCGGCTAGTGTTTCTCTAGCACGCAAGCATTCTTTAGGATTTTACCAACTTGATGAGGCAGAACTAGAATCTGCAATCGAAGCCAGTTGGGACGCAATAATTAAACACTAGATCGGAGTTTTGACCATAATGAAAAAGTGGACTTTCTTCATGTTACTCATCGCTGTACTACTTTTCGGCAGCGTTATTGGGTTTAACATGTTCAAACAACAAAAAATTGCTGAGTATATGGCCAACCGCCCTGAACCAGAGTTTCCAGTAACGGTAACTGAAGTTCAGCCGATCGACTGGGTTCCAGTGATTGAAGCTATCGGCTTCATCGAACCTAACCAAGGTGTGACACTAGCGAACGAAACCAGCGGTGTTATTGACCAAATTTCTTTCGAATCGGGTACTGATGTTAAGAGTGGTCAGCAACTGGTACGTCTTGATTCTGACGTAGAGAAAGCCAACCTTAAGAGTTCTGAAGCTCGTTTGCCTGCTGCGAAAGCAAAATACAAGCGTTACCAAGGTCTATTCAAGAAAGGCTCTATTTCTAAAGAAGCGTACGATGAAGCAGAAGCTAACTACTTCTCTCTTTCAGCTGATATTGAAAGTCTAAAAGCGTCTATCGATCGTCGCGAAATTCGCGCACCATTCGATGGTACCGTTGGTATCCGCAATGTTTACCTAGGCCAATACCTACAATCAGGTACTGATATTGTTCGCCTGGAAGACACCAGTGTTATGCGCCTACGCTTCACGGTTTCTCAGACTGACATCTCTCGCATCAGTGTGGGTCAAGCAGTTGATATCTTCGTTGACGCTTACCCTGAAATCCCATTTGAGGGCTCTATCAGCGCAATTGAACCTGCAGTAAGCGTGCAAAGTGGTCTTATTCAAGTTCAAGCAGACATTCCAAACAATGATGGCAAGCTTCGTAGCGGTATGTTCGCTCGCGCTAACATCATTCTGCCTAAATTAGAGAACCAAGTAACTCTGCCTCAAACAGCGATTACTTTCACTCTATACGGCGACAATGTTTATATCCTAACTGAAGAAGACGGCGTTCAACGCGTTACTCAACATGTTGTAAAAGTAGGTGAACGTACTGCTGATATCGCACACATCCTTGAGGGTGTGAAAGCGGGCGATACCGTTGTGACTTCTGGCCAAGTACGTCTAAGTAACGGTGCCAAAGTTAAGGTTGTGGAAAGTGATGCAATCACACCACCATCTGAAACACCTATGCTGTAACCGGAGGCACAATGCGCTTTACTGATGTTTTTATTAAACGTCCAGTTCTAGCGGTATCCATCAGCTTTTTGATTGCGCTGCTTGGCTTACAAGCAATCTTCAAAATGCAGGTGCGTGAATACCCTGAAATGACGAATACCGTAGTAACCGTCACCACGAGTTACTACGGTGCAAGTGCCGATCTTATCCAAGGCTTTATCACCCAGCCCCTCGAGCAGGCTGTGGCCCAAGCGGATAACATCGACTATATGACTTCTTCTTCTGTACTCGGTAGCTCGACGATTACCGTGAACATGAAGTTGAACACAGACCCGAATGCGGCGCTGTCTGACATACTGGCCAAGACTAACTCGGTACGTTCTCAGCTTCCTAAAGAAGCCGAAGATCCAACCGTAACTATGTCTACCGGTTCAACAACGGCGGTACTCTACATTGGTTTTACCAGTGATGAGTTGGTGTCGAGCCAAATTACCGACTATCTAGAGCGAGTAATCAACCCGCAACTATTTACGGTAAATGGCGTATCTAAAGTTGACCTATATGGTGGTATGAAATACGCACTACGCGTATGGCTAGACCCGTCAAAAATGGCTGCAGTTAATTTAACCGCTAGCGATGTGATGTCGGTACTGAATGCCAACAACTACCAATCGGCAACCGGTCAGGCAACGGGTGAGTTCGTTCTCTACAACGGCAGTGCTGATACCCAAGTATCTAACGTTGAAGAGCTAGAGAATCTTGTAGTACGAAGCGGTGCAGGCGAAATAATCCGTCTATCTGACATTGCTAAGGTTTCGCTAGAGAAAAGCCACGATGTGTACCGTGCAAGTGCGAACGGTCAGGAAGCGGTTGTTGCAGCGATTAACGCGGCACCAAGTGCTAACCCGATCAACATTGCAGCCGATGTTCTTGAGCTTCTTCCTCAGCTAGAGAAGAACCTACCAAGCAACATCTCAATGAACGTAATGTATGACTCAACAATTGCGATTAACGAATCGATTCAAGAGGTAATCAAGACCATCCTTGAAGCAGCATTAATCGTACTGGTTGTAATTACCTTGTTCCTGGGTTCTTTCCGTGCGGTTCTTATTCCTATCGTTACTATCCCACTGTCTTTGATTGGTGTGGCAATGGTAATGCAGGCGATGGGCTTCTCTTGGAACCTGATGACGCTACTGGCAATGGTACTCGCCATCGGCCTGGTAGTAGATGATGCGATCGTAGTACTAGAAAACGTCGACCGACATATCAAGCTCGGGGAGTCCCCTTTCCGTGCTGCAATCATCGGTACTCGTGAAATCGCGGTGCCAGTTATTGCAATGACATTAACACTAGGCGCGGTATACGCTCCTATCGCAATGATGGGTGGTATCACAGGCTCGCTATTTAAAGAGTTTGCGTTAACCCTAGCAGGTTCGGTATTTGTATCCGGTATCGTGGCATTAACGCTGTCGCCAATGATGTGTTCAAAGATGCTGAAAGCTCATGCTGAGCCAAGCAAGTTTGAACAAAAGGTACATAGCGTACTGGATGGTATGACTAACCGTTACGAGCGTATGCTTGGTGCGGTAATGAACCATCGCCCAGTATTCATTGGCTTTGCGGTTATCGTATTTGCCAGTTTACCTATGCTGTTTAAGTTCATCCCAAGTGAGCTAGCACCTTCTGAAGATAAAGGTGTAATCATGTTAATGGGTACAGCGCCATCAAATGCTAACTTAGACTTCATGCAAAATACCATGAACGACGTAAACAAGATTCTGTCGGATCAGCCAGAAGTCGCTTACGCACAGGTGTTTACTGGTGTACCTAATGCAAACCAAGCGTTTGGTATCGCATCTATGGTTCCATGGAGTGAGCGTGAGGCGAGCCAATCAGACGTAGCAAACCGCGTTGGTGGTTTAGTTAAAGATGTTCCGGGAATGGCGGTAACTGCATTCCAAATGCCAGAACTACCAGGTGCAGGTTCAGGTCTTCCAATTCAGTTTGTTATTACAACACCAAACAGTTTTGAGAGCTTGTTCCAAATCACTACTGACATTTTAGCGGATGTAGCATCGAACCCGCTGTTCGTTTACTCAGATCTTGATCTGAACTACGACTCAGCAACGATGAAAGTACACATCGATAAAGACAAAGCAGGCGCATACGGTGTGACCATGCAAGATATCGGTATCACCCTTGGTACCATGATGTCTGATGGCTACGTAAACCGTATTGACTTAAACGGTCGTTCTTATGAGGTTATCCCTCAAGTAGAGCGTAAGTTCCGTTTGAACCCTGAATCGATGAATAACTACTATGTACGTGCTGCGGATGGTAAAGCGGTGCCACTGGGCAGTTTAATTACGATTGATGTTGTGGCAGAGCCTCGCTCTCTTCCTCACTTCAACCAATTGAACTCAGCAACGATTGGTGCAGTACCAGCTCCTGGCGCGGCGATGGGTGATGCGATTGCATGGTTTGAAGATACGGCAACGAACAAGCTACCAAGTGGCTACAACCACGATTACATGGGTGAAGCTCGTCAATACGTAACAGAAGGTAGCGCACTTTACGCAACCTTTGGTCTGGCGCTAGCAATCATCTTCTTGGTACTGGCGATTCAGTTCGAATCTCTAAAAGATCCACTGGTTATCATGGTATCTGTACCACTGGCGATCTGTGGTGCCCTAATTGCTCTAGCTTGGGGTGCGGCAACGATGAACATCTACTCACAAGTAGGTTTAATCACGCTGGTCGGCCTGATTACCAAGCACGGTATATTAATCTGTGAGGTTGCAAAAGAAGAACAACTGCATCACCACAAGACTCGTATTGAAGCGGTGATGGAAGCAGCAAAAGTTCGTCTTCGTCCAATTCTGATGACAACAGCTGCGATGATCGCGGGTCTAATCCCACTGATGTACGCAAGTGGTGCAGGTGCAGCTCAGCGCTTTAGTATCGGTATCGTAATCGTTGCTGGTCTAGCGATTGGTACTATCTTTACGCTATTTGTACTGCCAGTGATTTACAGCTACCTAGCTGAAAAACACAAACCTCTTCCTGTATTTGTGGAAGACAAAGATCTAGAAAAACTAGCTCGCGTCGATGAAGCAAAAGCAGCACACAGAGAATTAGCAGATAACAAGTAATCGCTAAGTCGTAAAACAATCAAAAAGGCTACTTCGGTGGCCTTTTTTTATACGCGATAGGCGACATCTCAAGTGTGATTAAATAGAATAGTGATAAATAGTCAGGAGTTTTAATCGATATGTTTGATCCAAAAAAACTAGAGCAAATTGCTAAGCAGATCCACGATTCTATGCCTCAACCAGTAAAAGAGCTTGGTTCAGACGTAGACCAAAAAGTTCGCCAAGTTATCCAAGGCCAACTCAACAAGCTAGACGTTGTGAGCCGTGAAGAGTTTGATGTTCAAACACAAGTACTGCTTCGCACTCGCCAGAAGCTCACTGAAATGGAACAAAAACTGGCTGAACTAGAAGCAAAGCTTTCAGACAAATAGTCATTTTTTTCAATCAGTTCAAGTTCGAATAAAGGCTTACCTTCGGGTAAGCCTTTATTTTTTCCTCAATCTATCAAGCCTTCACCGGTAAAATAGTTGCAAGCATAAAAAAGCCCCGAACAAATGTTCAGGGCTATTTTTATTCAGTGATGAACTGGAAGATTAACCGCCAACAGCGATACGCTTCATGTCGCTCATGTAGCTACGTAGCTCTTCACCAATGTATTCTACAGGGTGGTTACGGATAGCTTCGTTTACTTCAATTAGCTTAGCGTTATCAACTTGGTTAGATGTCTCACCTAGACCACGGCCGATGACGTCCGTTGCTACTGAAGGCATGAACTTCTCACGTAGTAGCGGTGTTGCTACGTTAGCGAATAGGTAGTTACCGTACTCAGCAGTATCAGAGATTACAACGTTCATTTCGTAAAGACGCTTACGAGCAACTGTGTTTGCGATTAGTGGAAGCTCATGTAGAGATTCGTAGTAAGCAGACTCATCAATGATGCCTGATGCCGTCATAGCTTCGAATGCTAGCTCAACACCGGCACGAACCATAGCAACCATTAGGATACCGTTGTCGAAGTACTCTTGCTCTGAGATTTCTACGTCAGAAGCTGGGTAGTTTTCGAATGCAGTTTCGCCTGTCTCTTCACGCCAGCCTAGTAGGTTCACGTCATCGTTCGCCCAGTCAGCCATCATTGTGCTAGAGAAGTGACCAGAGATGATGTCATCCATGTGCTTGTTGTAAAGCGGACGCATTAGGTCTTTAAGCTCTTCAGAAAGCTCAAACGCTTTAACTTTAGCCGGGTTAGATAGGCGATCCATCATGTGAGTTACGCCACCAAACTTAAGTGCTTCAGTAATCGTTTCCCAACCGTATTGTAGAAGCTTGCCTGCGTAGCCAGGTTCGATGCCATCAGCAATCATCTTCTCGTAAGATACGATAGAACCCGCTTGTAGCATGCCACAAAGGATAGTTTGCTCACCCATCAGGTCAGATTTAACTTCTGCTACGAAAGAAGACTCTAGGCAACCTGCACGGTGACCACCAGTACCTGCAGCCCAAGCTTTAGCGATATCCCAACCTTCGCCTTTAGGGTCGTTTTCTGGGTGAACAGCGATAAGTGTTGGTACACCGAAGCCACGTTTGTACTCTTCGCGAACTTCAGAGCCAGGACACTTAGGTGCAACCATTACTACAGTAAGGTCAGCACGTAATTGCATGCCTTCTTCCACAACGTTGAAGCCGTGAGAGTAACCAAGAGCAGCGCCTTGCTTCATTAGAGGCATTACTGTTTCAACAACGTTTGTGTGTTGCTTATCAGGAGTAAGGTTGATTACTAGGTCTGCTTGAGGGATTAGCGTTTCGTAGCTACCCACAACAAAGCCGTTTTCATCAGCATTTTTGAATGATTGACGCTTTTCATCAATTGCCGCTTGGCGTAGAGCGTAAGATACGTCTAGACCAGAATCACGCATATTTAGACCTTGGTTTAGGCCTTGAGCACCACAACCAACAATTACGATTTTCTTACCTTCAAGGTATTCAGCTTCTGTCGCGAATTCTTCACGATCCATAAAGCGGCAACGACCTAATTGGTCTAGTTGTTCACGAAGGTTTAATGTATTGAAATAGTTAGCCATTCTAGGGCACTCCTTTAAAAATAAGTCCGTAAGGTCGATATCTCTCTATCGAATGACTTCATACTAAAACAGACACTCCGTTGCTGAAAGTGATATATTCACAATTAGTTATTGCAATAAATGCAACATGGAAACGATCGCAGAACATGAACATAAAATCTCTACAATTATTTATACATTTATGCGACAGCAAGAGTTTCAGCAAAACCGCTGCTGCTATGCACGTCAGTCCTTCAGCGCTGAGCCGTCAGATACAAAAGCTTGAAGAGGAAACAGGACAAGAACTGCTAATCAGAGACAACCGCAGTGTTGATCTTACCCCAGCAGGAAAACACCTATTGCCTGTAGCATTGAGCATCGTGGGAGAGTGGCAGCAATATAACCTTCACCTGAAGGGCGGAGAGCAAGAACTTAAAGGTGAGATCCGTATATTTTGTTCAGTAACGGCTAGCTACAGTCACCTACCTGAACTCATAACCGAATTTAGGGCTATTCATCCGTATATTGAATTTAAGCTCTCTACTGGTGATCCAGCTCAATCCATCGACAAGATCTTAAACGATGAAGCGGATATCGCGATTTCAGCAAAGCCAGACATCCTTCCTTCAAGGTTAGAATTCGAAACCATCAGCGATATTCCACTGTCAGTCATCATTCCATCTGGTGTGAGTAGCTTTAGCCAACAACTGCAATCCGATAAGCCAAACTGGAATGAAGTGCCCTTTATCATCCCAGAAGCAGGAACAGCGCGTGAACGAGCCAATGCATGGTTTAAAAAGATGAAGATAAAACCCAACATATACGCGCAAGTTTCTGGCCATGAGGCGATTGTAAGTATGGTGGCACTAGGATGTGGAGTTGGCATCGCACCTGATGTGGTCATAAACAACAGTCCAGTAAGAGATAAAGTTAGCCGCTTAAAGATAGAACCTATCAAGCCATTTGAGTTAGGCGTATGTTGTAAGCGAGCACAGCTAGATAACCCTCTAATTCGAGCGTTCTGGCAAGTTGCAGAAGGGAAATATTTAGCGGACTAGTCGTCATTGTTTTAATACCAATTAAAGTAAAAATGTGATCTAATTAAGATTGATGAATTATTGTGAAATTTAGCCATGGATAGCCTTAATAACACTGACTTCAAAAAGCTTGCGAGCCAGCAAAAAACCATTCAGATGAAGATGCGTTTACTTGCGCTCGCACACTT